>QNAV01000066.1:0-6059 GCA_003641585.1 Thermotoga sp.
AGATCCCTTGAGAACTCCCACAGCATGTATTGTGTCCGTGTACTGCTTGTAATAATCTGTTATTTCCTTTGCAAGCTCTTTTATCCTCTTCCTTATGGTGTTTTCATCTATCAGTATCTTGATGTTCATACGTTCATGACCACCACCTTAGTCTCTCCTGTAAGGTTTTCTTTGCTGACCTCAAAAGAGTTACCGACTTTCTCATAACTTCTAAACAGCGACGTGAAACTATCCACTCCCAGTATTCCAAAGGTTATGTATTTGGTCTTGTAATGCATCGGAATGACGATATCAGGTTTCACCGATTCTACCACCTTCTTGGCTTCCTGAGGACCTATTGTGAATGTTCCTCCGACTGGTATGAGTAAAACGTTGATTTCTCCCATCTCTCTTAAATGCCTTTCCTGAAGCACATGTCCAAGGTCTCCAAGATGCGCCACTCTAATCCCTTCCTTGAAGTCAAAAACAAAAACAATGTTTTTTCCCCTCGATCTTCCACCAACGTCATCGTGGAAAGTTTCTATACCCTTTATCGTAACTCCCTTGAACTCATGAACACCAGGGGTTTTGATAACCTTAAAATCCCCCTTGATCAAATGATGAGCGTTGTGATCGAAATGCTGATGACTCTCTGTTACAACATCGGGCGTTACATTCGGTATCTCGTAGCCAACACTTCTGTCGAAGGGATCGGTCAATATCTTCACCCCGTTACCTTCCAGCAGGAAGCATGCGTGCCCAAACCAGGTTATTCTCATACAATCCCCTCCCTTCAGACTTTCTGAACCTTCACCATATTGGTGGTCCCTGGTTTTCCAGGAGGGATACCAGCCGTTACTATGGCAACATCTCCTTCTTCTGCTAATTTTCTCTCCTTTACTTTCTTTAAGGATTTTTCTATCAAGTCATCCGTCGTTTTGACCTCATCTATAATCAGAGGGAGCACACCCCAAACCAGGGACAACCTGTGGTAGGTTTTCTCAAAAGGAGTTGTTGCCACTATGAGAGATTTTGGTCTGAAGCGAGCGACTCTTCTTGCAGTACTACCAGATGATGTCGAAGTTATTATGAGCTTAACCCCCAAATCCTCAGACAGCTGCCAACACGCGTGTGAAATGGCATCAGATATGTCGTAAACCGTTGAGAAACTCCTCAACCAATCCAAAGATATATGACGGTAGAACTCCAAACTTTCTTCAGCTTTTCTTGCAACACAATCCATAACTTTTATACAAGGAATAGGATATTTCCCAACAGCTGTTTCATCTGAAAGCATCAGAGCATCCGTTCCATCTAAGATGGCGTTTGCTATATCTGTGATTTCAGCCCTTGTCGGTCTTGGATTGTTGACCATAGATTCCAGAATTTGAGTTGCCGTTATCGCAGGTTTTGCAAGTCTGTTTGCAAGTTCTATGATTCTCTTTTGAGCCATCGGTACCTCCTCTATGGGAACCTCGACTCCCAGATCTCCCCTTGCAACCATTAAACCATCGCTGACTTTAGCTATTTCTTCCAAATTCTGGAGAGCTTGTTTCGTCTCGATCTTCGCTATCACAGGTATGTCGCAGTTTCTTTCTTTCAGGATATCTTTCAATTTCTGAACATCCTCTTTTTTCCTCACGAAAGAGACGGCAAAATAATCTACACCCTCTTCTACACCGAGTTCGACAAACTCCATATCCCTCTCCGTTAAAGATTCTATCGAGAGATCCACACCCGGGACGTTAATACCTCTTCTGTGTGTGATTCTTCCACCGTTTTTCACGATAGTTTTTATCTTCACACCGTCTGTTTCCAAAACTTCGAGCTCTATCGCACCATCGGAGAGGAGTATCCTGTCACCTTTTTTCACATCCCTTGCTAATTCTTTACAATTAACAGAAACGATTTCCCTGTTTCCAACCATCTCTTCTGTTGTCAAATAGAAGACTTGCCCCTCTTCCAACTCAACGTAATCTTCATTCAGATAGCCCGTTCTTATCTTTGGCCCCGCCAGATCGAGGAGGATGGCAAGGGGAACTCCCTTCTCCTTTCTAACCTCTTTCAGTAGTTTTATCTTCTTCCTGTGATCCTCCAGATCACCGTGTGAAGTGTTGAGTCTTGCCACATTCATACCCGCATCTATCATCTTCTCTATCATCTCTTTACTTCCCGTCACAGGACCTATGGTACACACGATCTTCGTTCTTCTCATACTCATCACCTCATGAAAGAATCAAAGCCAGCTCGTACAGACTAAGATCTATCGTTTTCTTTTTACTCAAAGCATCAGAAAGTGGTACACTCACAACCTCTCCCCTTTTCAAAGCCATCATGACTCCGTGCTCTCCTGAAAGGAGTGTATCGACAGCTCTTGCTCCCATCCTCAAAGCCAGAATTCTGTCGAAAGCCGTGGGACTTCCTCCCCTCTGAACGTGTCCAAGAATTGTTATTCTGGTTTCATATCCTATCCTGTGTTCCAGATGCCTTGCCACTGTGTAAGCACTAGCGGCTCCCTCAGCGACGACGATTATGCAGTTTATCTTCCCTCTTTTCCTTTCCTCCAAAAGCCTATCGGCGAGCTTCTGATAGTCTACGGGAACTTCTGGTATTATTATCGCCTCCGCTCCTGTCACGAGCCCTGCAACGAGAGCGATGTATCCGGTATTTCTTCCCATGGTCTCGACTATGAAGGCCCGCTCGTGGGATGAAGCTGTATCTTTCAATTTTTGTATGGCATCGACAACCGTGTTTAAACATGTATCAACACCTATACTCATATCAGTTTCAGCTATATCGTTATCTATGGTTGCGGGAATACCGACAACAGGTACGCTGTAATCCATGTCCAAAAGCATTGCCCCCGTTAAACTTCCTTCACCGCCTATGACTATCAAGCCTTCGATACCTTCTTTTTCCAGGTTCTCCACGGCTCTTTTCCTACCCTCATCCACTTTGAATTCCTCGCATCTCGCTGTCCTCAGGATTGTTCCACCTTTTTCCATGATACCGGCAACATCTGCATAATCCAGCTTCAGAAATTCTCCATCTATCAGTCCAGCAAATCCTCTTCTGACTCCCAAAACCTCCACTCCCTGAGTTACAGCCTTTCTCACAACTGCCCTTATGGCAGCGTTCATACCTGGAGCATCTCCACCACTCGTTAAAACCGCTATCTTCTTCATTCGCATCCCTCCACGCTCGAATTATAGCATCGTGCGATCATTCTTCAGTGTCGATTTCCTTTTCTATTTTCTCTTCTTCGAGTATCAAAAACATAACGATGATGAAAACACCAAGGGCAATTCCAGAGATCGCACCGAAAGAGATGAGAAACGAAACCAATTTAACATGAGAGAACCACCTCTTATGAAAAGCCTCGAAATCTTCTTTCAATAGATCTCCTATTGCCTTTTTCCAGTTCTTTTCATGCTTTACCATTTCGAGTAGCTCTCTAAAATTCTCCTTTAAAGGTATCCTTTTGTCCAGAAAGAAGAAAAAGTGCGCACAGGAAAAATAGAAGCTCTTCAAAATAGTCTCTTTCGATGGGTAATCGGAAAAAGAAATTGGATCCACCGGTTTTAGAAAAGCGGGAAAAAAGATCTTACCAGGGATTCTCTCGAACCATCCTGCAAGACCTTCATGTACCCAGAGAGGAACAGGGACATCATTCTTTCTACCCCAAAGAGTTAAATAAACATGCATCAACTCGTGCCTCAGGATCTTCTCACTATCCTTCCCCAGCTTTATGTATACGAAGCATTCGTATTCTGAGCATCTTGCACTTCCAACCCATGGTTTAAGAAGATCACCCTCAAGTTTTTTTATGAGCACTTTCCTATCAGGTTCAAATCCAAACAATTCCGTGAGTTCATTCTTGATAATGGAGAAATTCTTGGAGATCAAAAAACTCAGAGCTTTATCTTGAGACATTAAAACGGGTGTCAAGGGAAATCCAAGCGTGGAGATCAAGATGATTAAAAGGCTTTTCACCCTTTTCATAATCTCAAAATCACCTTCAAAGATCCTTTAGCCCTTTCGAATGCTTCCTGGAAATCCTCAAGATCGAAAACAGAATCTATCATATCTTTCACCACTATTTTGCCACTCTCCAAAGCTCTTATTGCCGGCTCGAAAGGGCCACATCTTGATCCAATCAAAGTGATCTCCTTGACCGCTATCTGGGATACATTCACTGGAGGGGAACCTTTTACAGTGGTTTTCAAAACGATCATTCCTTGAGGTCTTACGAAGGAAACAGCGAGTTTCAGGCCATTCTCTCTTCCTGTGGCATCAACAACGACATCGTATTCACCGAACATATTCTCCGAGATGTCGCTTGATAGCAGAGTACGTGCCCCCCATTTTCTCGCTTTTTCCAACTTCTTCTCATGCTTTCCCACACAAACATGAGGTATTCCAGAGTAGGAAAACACCTTCGATATCAAAAGGCCGAGTTTACCATCACCCAGGATCATAACCTTGGACGTTGGAGGGATATGGACTTGCTCGAGAACCTGAAAAGCTGCTGCCAAGGGTTCCACGAATACAGCTTCTTCATCGGGGATGTTGTCTGGAAGGATGTGAACGTTTTCCTCAGGAAGAACGATGTACTCACCGAAGGTACCATTCAAATCCTTCATCCCCAATATCCTTATGTTTCTGCAATGTTTTTTCAAACCTCTTCTGCACATGTCACATTTCCCACATGAAACGTTTATCTCTCCAACCACTCTCTTTCCAAGGATTTCTTTAGGTCCTTCAACCACTTCCCCAACAAATTCATGACCAGGTACCCCCCTGAAATCCATGTAGCCTCTCAATATCTCAAGATCGGTGTTACATATTCCGGCCAGTTTTACTTTTATCATCACCCAACCTTCGGGACGATCTGGCCTTGGTAGATCCACAAGACACAATTTCTCTCCATTGAAAAACAACGCCCTCAAAACTCATCACCCTCTTTTTGATCTTAGTATAGCATTTATTTTTGATCTTTCTTTGTTGTAGAATTCTCCTTAGGAGGAGATATCTATGGGATGGAAAGTTCTCATTGAAACAGACAAGGTGAAAGCAGCTTTTATAGAATCCATGCTTCGTAATGAGGGGATACCCTTCGTTGAAAAGTCAACCAACATGACTCCCGTCATATTCGGATCGGGAGGTTCTGTGAAGATCTTGGTCCCCGAGGACAAACTGGAAGAAGCAAAAAAAATACTTGAGGAGGGGATAAAAGATGACTGATACAAAAAAGACACATCTTTACGGCGAGCATGTCAGATTCGGTGCGAAGATGTTCGAATTCGCCGGATGGGTTATGCCGCTTCAATACGAAAGCATCACCTCGGAAGTGAAGGCTGTCAGGGAATGTGTTGGTGTCTTTGATGTTTCCCATATGGGAGAGATCTTGATCGAGGGACCCGATACAATCGAGTTCGTTGACAGGTTGATAACAAACGATTTCTCTTCAATCAAAATCGATCAAGCTCTCTATACAGTCATGTGCAACGAAAAGGGAGGTATCGTGGACGATCTCCTAGCGTATAAATTTTCGAAGGATAGAGCAATGCTCGTCGTCAACGCTGCAAACACCGAAAAGGATTACAACTGGATATTAGGACACTCCAAAGGTTACGATGTTTCCGTAAAAGATGTTTCAGAAGATTTCGTGCTGGTGGCTTTTCAGGGTCCAAAAGCTCAAGAAATTCTTCAAAAGATCGCCAGTATCAGATTGGAAAAACTCAGATATTACCACTTCACAGAAGCTCGGGTTAGAGGAGTAAAGGGTTACATCTCCCGGACTGGATACACAGGTGAAGACGGCTTTGAAATCTTCGTGAAGCCGGAAGCAGGAGTTACCCTTTGGAGAACTCTCTTGGAATTCGCTATAAAGCATGGAGGAAAACCTGCAGGGCTCGGCGCAAGGGATCTCTGCAGGCTTGAAGCATCATACATGTTATACGGAGAAGACATGGATGAAAACACCACACCCCTTGAGGTTGGCCTTTCCTGGGTTGTTAAATTCCACAAGGATTTCATAGGGAAGGAAGCGCTTTTGACCCAAAAAGAGAAGGGGGTGA
>QNAV01000067.1:0-5985 GCA_003641585.1 Thermotoga sp.
AGCAATATGGATGCCTGTATATCTTCATTTTCCAAAAATTCCTTTACAAAAGGCTTCAGATCCTCGAGTATGAGATTATCTCCAAGGTACATTAGAAAATCCTCTTCTCCCAGAAAATCCCTGGCTATCCACACAGCATGCGCCAACCCTTTGGGTTCTTCCTGAACGATGTATTCTATCCTCAATCCGAACTCTGAACCGTCTCTCAGTGTTTCTTCAAAAACTCTCTTGTTTTGAGGGTTCACCACAACTCCAACTTCTTCAACATCGAGTTTTTTTATGTTTTCGAGTGTGTAGAAGAGGACAGGTTTGTTCGCTACAGGTATGAGCTGTTTTGCCATTGTGTAGGTGAAAGGTCGAAGTCTTGTTCCTTTCCCTGCACACAGAACCAGAGCTTTCAAATTAACACCCCCTAATTCTCTCCGGGCCCCGGCATCTTATAGATCCCAAGAGCTATCAATCCCATCAAAATCGGTATGTAATAGGTTATCGCTCTCCACATGAGAACTACCGTCATGGTCTTGCTGGGATTTTTCAAAAGGGAGCTGAGTGTCAGCTGATATATCGCTTCAACTCCACCGCTTGCACCGGGAGTCGGAACGTAGTATATCACTAGCGTCAGAAAGAAGTATATACCGGCAACATCCAGAAAGTTCAATGGAAGATCATGAAATATACTCTTCAATATCAAAAAGAGTGTCAGAACCTGACACAACAGTGCCACTAAATTCAAGGTGATGTCGACCATCAATATATGAAAATCCTTAAGCCATAGGTTTTCAACACTCTTTTTGAGGTTCAACGTCCATTTCGTGAAACTCTCATCCCAATCTTCCTTTTTGGTGATCTTTCTCATCATAGCGTGAAAAGGTTTCACACCTTTCAGTTTTGATAAGCTCTTTGACATCCATATTGGGTAGAACATCGATATGAAAACGAAACCCATAGATGAAAGACTGACCATGTAGCCTGCAACTATCAGTTTGGGAGCGACCAGCGTTCCTGCTAAAAATACATCCTTGTATCTGAAGAAACCGTAGAGTGAGAAAACTGTTGATATCATCATGTACTCAACGAATCTGGTCATCATGACGTTGGTTGCTTGTTCTGTCTTTATTCCAAGTTTTGCCATGTGAAAGACTTGGTAAACCTGACCACCCAATGCGAAAGGGGTGATCAAGGTGAAGAAATATCCCATCAGATTGTTATAGAAAGAATCCAAGAAGTTCATCGTCTTGTTGAGAGATTTTCTAATCACGATCAACATCCTGGTAGAATCTAAGATGGTTCCGAGGATAAAAACGCTAAGAAATACAAAAATTGAAATGGGAGAGAAATATTTGAAATTCCTCAGAACCTCTTTAACGTCCGATTTTAAAACGAGAAGAGTGGAAACGCCTATTCCAAAAGCGATAGCTATTATTATGTTTACACCGTAGCTTCTCTTCTTCACGTAAGCACCTCCATAGGTATTTTATCGATAAATCCACGTCTTTTAAAAATCCTTCTGGAGGTGATTTTCATGGGAAAATACAGAGCAGCGATTCTATTGATAGCTGAGAAGGAAGAACCGGAAAAGAAGATAAAACCCCTGGAGGAGGTTTTTAGAGAAGGTGGAGTTGATGTGGTTCACGTGTCTCAAATTCCAGGTGTGAGGAACGTGATATCTGAGAAAGTTTTTTCGCTGGTTGGAAAAGGGATCGATCTGATTGTGACCGTTGGAAAACTGGGTTTGAAATCAAAAGATGTTACACCAGAAGCGATAGATACGATCTTGGATAGAAGGATCCAGGGTTTGGAGATGTTGGTCCTTCTTGAATGCATGAAGGAGTTTTCAGATATGATCCTCTCTAGGGTCTTGGTTGGCGCGATCAGAGAAGCTCTGATAGTGTGTCTACCGGAAGATATGGAAAAAACGGCAAAGGTTATGACAAAGATCCTTCCCAGTTTGAGGAAAGCGATGGAGGAACTCAAAAGCTAGTGCTTTCGCGAAACCAAAGAGTATTCAGCTGCCGCTATCAAATCCTCAGCGCTTTCCATCCAATCTTCGACCTCGGCTATACCGAATATCATGTTCGGTATCCTGGTCCAGTTACCGAACCTTATTAACCTCTTTCTCAATCTAGCAACGTATATCTGTGCTCCTCTTTTGTCCGTCCCTGGAAGTATAACGAGTATCTCGTTGTTCCCAAGAAATCCCATAGCATCAGTTGTTCTGGAGATTCTTTTCAAGAGTCCAAAAACATCCTCCACATTTTCTCCAGATTCAAAAGAAAGAATCACAACAATAGAAAGGGGGAAATCGTACCTTTTCGCTTTCATGAACTCATCTTCCAGTTCATCGAAAATTCCCCTCGGTCTGTAAAGATATGAAAGGATGAGTCTTGCTTTTCTCACAAGGATATCGTAAGGTGCTTTTGGATCCAAAACGTCTATAACGTTCGCTGGGATATCTTTTGGTGTATTGCTCAGAAGAAGTACTGTATCTCTCATAACATCTGGCTTTTCCGAGACAATTACAAAAGCGTTTTCCTTTCTTTTTACAGGCATAAAGCCAGCTTCTTCGAAAGCTCTTTTCAATTCATTAGATCCCGTTTCGAAAAAAACGGTCACGTTATCCCCTCACCATTTCCAAAAAATACCTGTGGATCCTGCTATCCATCGTGAGTTCTGGGTGAAAAGAACACACCAGGACATTCTTCTGCTTCAACAAAACGGGATCTTTATTAAAATAAGCTAAAACTTCAACCTCCTTTCCCATCTCCACGACCTTAGGAGCTCTTATGAAAACGGCTCTGAAAGGTTTATCCCCTAGAACTGGTATCCTTATATCGGTTTCAAAACTCTCAATCTGCCTCCCATAAGAGTTCCTCTCGACCGTTATATCTATCGCTTCCAATCTCACCTGATCGGGGAAACCGGAGATGTTCTTTGCGAGAACTATCATACCAGCACAGGTTCCAAAGACGGGCAAACCATCTTCTATCTTCTTTTTCAAATCATCGAACAATCCCATCTCTTTCATGATTTTTCCGATAGTTGTTGACTCTCCACCGGGAATTATCAATCCATCCACTATATCCAGGGCTTCTTTACTTTTAACAGCAACGGGATTCACTCCAATCGAATGGAGTATCTCCAAGTGTTCTCTGAAATCTCCTTGGAGCGCCAGGACACCTATCTTCACTTTTTACCACCCTCTCTCCTGCATTCTTACCTCCAATTCTTTTACATCCAACCCGCTCATAGGCTCTCCTATATCCTCGGAAACTTTCAAAAGGATCTTGGGGTTATCCCAATAAGTGACCGCAAGCACTATGGCTCTCGCCATCTTTTCGGGATCCTTCGATTTAAAGATACCAGAACCTACGAATACTCCATCCGCTCCAAGCATCATCATGAGTGCGGCATCCGCTGGTGTTGCCACACCTCCAGCCGCGAAATTGACGACAGGGAGCCTTCCCAGACTTCTCACTTCCTTCAGAAGCTCAACGGGTGCCCCTATCTCTTTTCCATAAGCTACGATCTCTTCATCGTCCATACTTTTCACTTTCTTTATCTGCTCCATGACCCTTCTCATGTGCTTTACAGCTTCAACTATGTTTCCAGTTCCGGCTTCTCCCTTCGTCCTTATCATCGCAGCTCCCTCGGATATCCTTCTCAAAGCTTCTCCGAGATCTCTTGCGCCACAAACGAAAGGAACCTTGAATTCGTGTTTGTTTATGTGGTACCTATCGTCAGCCGGCGTTAGAACTTCGGACTCATCTATGAAATCAACTCCAAGTTCTTCGAGAATTCTCGCTTCTGCTATATGGCCTATTCTGACCTTCGCCATAACGGGAATAGAAACAGCATCCATTATCTCCTTTATCTTCTTTATGCTGGCCATCCTGGCAACACCACCTGCTTTCCTTATATCCGCTGGGACCCTCTCAAGAGCCATAACTGCAACGGCACCAGCTTCCTCTGCAATTTTAGCTTGTTCTGCGTTCGTCACATCCATGATAACTCCGCCTTTGAACATCTCCGCAAAACCTTTCTTAACTGTCCAGGTACCTTTATGAAGATCCATATTTTCGCCCCCTTTCAATCTTCTTCCCAATACCTGTGAGAAACCTTTTTGAGATTTGGGTTGTCGATTCTTCTTCTACCAACTTTAGCACACGGCCTTCCGTTGACTTCCACTATATCGGCTGTTATGTCTATCTTTTCCTTGAGAAGACGTGATCCAACACCGTAAGCATCGGCAGGAACTCCCAATTTTTCAAAAAGTTCTATCTTTCTTTCATCGAAACCACCTGAAACGATTATCTTCAAATCTTTAAGGCCAACCTCATCGAACCTTTGCCTTGCTCTCCAAACGAGCTCTGGACAAACTCCTAAAGACGATTCATCTTTGGGAACCACCGATTTATCCCTGAGCTCTCCCGATGTATCGAATCTCACACCCCATATCCTGCTCTTTCCAGGTCCGATTATTGGACTTGGATCTGTGATTCCCAGTTTGAACGGTTTTTTCATTATGTATTCGTAGAAACTCGCTATCACTCTGAAGGTGGTGTTTATAACGTCGTTGTCCCAGTCCACAAGGATGATTCTATTGACCTCAGGTTCTATGTGCTTGTCGAAGGCGATTGCCGCATCCTCTGTTTTTCCATCATAACATGCTATAAGAGCGTGAGGCATCGTACCTAGCGATTTCACACCCCAATAATCTGCATTGGCATCCGTTGAAACGCCAAAAGCCCCCGCTTTCAGAGCTGCGTAGCCATCCGTTGTTTGAACCCAGTAGTGATCGAATCTAGCACTGAAAAACAGTATTGGTTTTCCTCTTGCCGCTTTCACCACTTTTTTCACAGCTGTCGCTGTACTCGTTGCCCTCGCTATGACTCCCAAAAGGACCGTCTCGAGGTATCCAAAATACGTCGGATCCCCTTCTATCGTCATGATAGTTTCCCATGCTTTAGCTTCCTCACCGTCGTAGAGTGCGTGAACCTCAATCTCTTCCCATTTATCGACCCAGAGATCGTTCAATTTCAGCCTGATATCCCATTTTTTCTCAGTTAACCTTAAAACCTCTTCTATATCCATCTTAACCGATGCTGCCTGTATTCCTTTCTCGAGCTCAAGAATCTCCTCAAAAAGTTCACGGGCTTTGTCTTCATCTTTATAATACCCTGTTCCGAATTTGAGGATGGCAAGAGCCTCATCTATTCCAACTATCACAGCATCTTTCCTTGGGAAAAACTGGTAGAAAACCCTGGGATGCCTGTTATCTTTTTTCAACACCCTGACGTAGTTCAAAAAATATATATCCGAATAATACCCATTCCTTATCCTGTCTATTGGCACTTTAAAAACCCGTGGATCAAGCCTTTTTCCCATCGATTATCCTCCTTTACATCATCTCAACTTTCAAAACTTCTTCCATCTCCCTGAGGGCAAACTTGTGCAATTCCTCATCGTAAGATGTTACCCCTTTCCTGAAAAGTCGGACTTCGTAACCTCTGTTTCTCAATTCCTCCACAGTGAAGAGAACACATATGTTTGTCACGACACCGCAAACGATGAACGATTTCCACCCCTTCTCTTTTATCAAAGAATCAAAATCTGTACCGTAGAAAGCGCTGTATCTCTTCTTTTTTACAGGATAATGCTTTTCATAGCCATTCAAAGCTTTTTTCAACTTCTGAGTGAGTTCGGCTCCTTCTTCTCCCGCCACACAATGCTTTGGCCATATTTTGAATTCTTCATCATCTGGATCATGCCAATCTTGCGTTGTAACTATCGGTTTTCCATCCTTTTTGAACCTTTCAACAAGCTTCAATATGGGCTCAACAACCTTTTCTGCTCCTTCGAAATAGAGAGCACCACCAGGATCCACAAAATCCTTCTGAAGATCTATCACAAGGAGGCAATCCATCTTAATTAACCCTCCTTTTAAGAAATTATAGCATTTCTATGGGTTGGGTTTCGCTTTTCAAG
>QNAV01000068.1:0-5942 GCA_003641585.1 Thermotoga sp.
TTCCTTACTTTTCAGTACAATGCTATCAAAAGTTTTTGCTTTTATCATAGATTGGAAATCGTTGTCTTTATGATTATATTCAAAACATATAACCACATTTGAAAAGAGATTTGCGAAAGATATTCTGAGAAATTTGCAAAACGTGTTCATTATTTGGAAATATTTCACAATAATGTCTCATAACTCTTGGGATTTACATTTGGTTAAACCTACAGGCATAATATATCATTCTTCTGGGCTTGAAAACGTTTGAAAAAATCAGTATCCGAAATTCCCTTTGAAAAAACCAATCTTCTCAAGGGGGTGTGATGTATGAAGAGATTCCTGATAGTAATTCTCGTTACAGTGATGATAGCTGGAATCGCTACTTCAGGTCTCTCTTACGAGAAAGCCCAACAAGTTGGAAAAATGAAGATCTTCTTCATAGTTAAAGCGACTGAATCCGAATTCTGGCAGATCGTCCTTGATGGAGCCAGAAAAGCAGCGAAACATTACGGTGTTGAGCTGATCGATCAGGCACCAACGACCGAAGCTGATGTTGCGAAACAGGTCTCCATTCTCGAAACGGCCGTATCGATGCGACCGGACGCCATAGTTATAGCACCTACAGTTGCTGATGCTCTCGTTCCCGGAATAGAGAAAGCCATGGACAACGGTATACCCGTGGTCATAATCGACTCAGCAGCGAATACGGATAAATACGTTACATTCCTAGCTTCCGACAATTATAAGATAGGACAGATATCGGCAGATCAAATGGCGAAATTCTTGGAGAAGAAATTTGGAAAACCCGCTGGAAAAGTAGCTGTCATAACCTTCATGTCAGGTGTCGGGTCTCTTGAGAAGAGAACCAAGGGATTCATCGATAGAGTCAAGGAGAAATACCCTGGTATAGAGATAGTGACGATCAAGGATGCTCAAGGGAAACAAGGTAACACCTTGAGCATAACTCTGGATCTTCTGACAGCTTTCCCGGATCTGAACGGGATCTACGCTAACAACCAGTACACTGGTGACGAAGTGGTGAGAGCTCTCGACATGAAAGGGCTCAAAGGGAAATTGGCTGTGATTGCCGTTGACGCGGGGCCTCAAGAGATGTACGGTCTGAAGAATGGCTACGTGGATGCTCTGATCCTTCAGAGGCCATGGGTCATGGGATACTCAGGAGTTGCATACGCTATCATAGCAAGGAATCTTGTACCTCTCGGATTCGATTTCCCGAAATTCATCGATACGGGAGTTGCAGTTATAACCAAAGATATGCTTGGAAAACCGGAAGCCGAAGCGATTCTCGATCCTGTCAAATTTTACAAAGATTGGTAAAATAGATCATAAGGAGGGGGGCCTCCCCTCCTTTAGATCAACGATTTTGAGGTGATACCAATGGACTTGGCAGTTGAAATGAGAAGGATCACAAAAACCTTTCCTGGTGTAGTTGCCCTCGACAAGGTAGATTTTTTATTGAATAGGGGTGAGGTTAAAGCACTCGTTGGGGAAAATGGTGCTGGAAAGAGCACGTTGATAAAAATACTAACAGGTGCTTATTTACCTGATTCAGGCGAGATTTACGTTTTTGGGCAGAAAATCCACAAGATGACTCCTGTCCTCTCCGAAAAGCTTGGAATCTCCGCTGTCTATCAAAATCTCTTGCTGGCAAATCACATGACAGTCGCTGAGAATATTTTACTTGGTATCGAACCGGCAAGATTGGGAGTTTTGAGTAAGAGAACGATGATGAAAAGGGCGAGGGAAATCCTTGAAAGAATAGGATATGCAGACGTAATAGATCCGAATCAAAAAGTGGGAGATCTGAGCGCAGCGCAGCAGGGAATGGTCGCTATCGCAAGAGCTCTGTCAAGAAACGCGAAAGTCATGATATTCGATGAACCAACGGCTGTGCTTGCAGAAAAAGAGGTGAAGGAGTTTTTCAGGGTCATAAAACAGTTGAAGGAAGAAGGAATATCCCTCATATACATTTCTCACAGATTAGAGGAGATCTTCGAACTCTGTGATAACGTATTAGTTCTGAAAGATGGAAAAGTCGTTGGAGAGAGGAAGGTATCTGAAACGGATGAGAATGAACTAATAAGGATGATGGTTGGTAGGGAAATAAACAAGGAAATATACGATCCTAGTAGGAAGATAGGGGAAGAACTTTTGAGAGTGGAGAACTTAAGAAACTACAAATTGAGAGGTTGTACTTTTTCAATAAAGAGTGGTGAGATAGTCGGCATATACGGTCTAGTTGGTTCCGGCAGGACGGAACTGGCGAGGGCCCTTTTCGGAGCAGATTCTGTTGAGGAGGGAAGGATATACCTCTATGGAAAGGAAGTGAAAATAAAGACCCCGAGAAGGGCTATAAAGGTAGGTTTGGGACTTTTACCCGAAGATAGGAGAAGAGAAGGATTGGCGTTGAAATTGAGTGTGAAACACAACATTAATCTTCCGATATATCCCAAGATAGGGAAAATAGGTTTTGTAAACCTTCCTAAAGAAAAGAAGAATGCAGAAAGGTTCGTTGAAGTTCTTTCTATAAAAACACCATCGATAAATCAGATAGTTGCAAATCTCAGTGGAGGAAATCAACAAAAAGTTGTTGTTGCAAAGTGGCTTGCTAGTAAATCCAAGGTCTTCATAATGGACGAACCGACAAATGGAATAGATGTTGGCGCGAAACAGGAGATATATCAACTGATGAACAATTTGGCAAGGGAGGGAGCTGGGGTCATATTCATATCGTCTTACATGCCTGAACTCATAGGTATATGCGACAGGATACTGGTTATGAAAGATGGGATGATCGTTGCCGATGTTCCAAGAGATGAATTTTCTGAGGAGAAGATCCTGAGTCTCGCCATAAAGAGCGATGGTGCAAGGAGGGGAGCTGAAGAATGGGTCACAAAATCCTGAATCAGATCTCACTGGTGAAAAGGAAAGGAATTACTCTCAACACTCAAGTAGTTCTGGCTCTGGTTGTCATAGGTATATGGATATTTTTGAGTCTTACAACCCCCAGATTCCTCACATACGAGAATATAAAGAACATCATGAGACAAATGGCTATTCAAGGTGTTTTAGGGGTAGCGGCGGTCATAGTCATAATAACTGCAGGAATAGATCTTTCTGTTGGTTCCATAGTGGCACTCGTGAACATCATTCTGTCACTCATGACAACACACGGTAGAAGTATTGCAGGATCCATATTTACCTGTTTACTTTTGTCAGCTTTCCTTGGCTTTCTGAACGGTGTCATGGTCTACGATCTGAAACTTCCTCCTTTTATAGCAACTCTCGGTATGATGAGTATAGCGAGGGGGATAACCCTTCTCATTTCAGGTGGGAGGAACGTTTTCGGCCTTCCAAGGATTCTCGCAGATTTTGCTTCTGCAGATTTCCTTGGTATTCCCACACTTTTTTGGTTTTTAATAATGGTGGTTCTCCTTGGTGAAATCATACTGAGATACACCAAGTTCGGAAGGTACCTGTTTGCCATAGGAAGTAACGTAGAAGCGGCAAGACTTTCTGGGGTAAGCATAAGGCTTGTAACTTACGGGGCATACACTCTCGCAGCGGCTCTTGCTGGATTTGCCGGTGTTCTAGAGACTGCCAGACTTTGGATGGGAGTGCCGACAACCGGAACTGGATACGAACTCGACGCAATCGCGGCAGCTGTTATAGGTGGGGCAAGTCTTACAGGAGCTGAAGGAAGCGCTATCGGAGCTTTCTTTGGAGCTCTTGTCATGACAACCATCTACAACGGTTCAGTTCATCTGAACGTGAATCCGTTCTGGCAGAGGATCATAGTTGGTTTGATAATCGTTGCGGCGGTTGGAGTCGACCAACTCAGAAAGAGGAGAAGATGAATGCAATAATGTTTAAAAAGTTTTCTAAAATTTCCTCTCCGTTGTTGCCTTCTTTTTCAGCTTTACCCCAATGTTTTACCTTTAATTTCAATTCATTATGTATCCCCTTGGAATCCTACGATATATCTTAAAGGAAGGGTAAAGATCCCTTCCTTTACATTCTTGTATAATGATCCTTGGCCCACCGAGGAGTGATCTTCTTTGATCATTTTAGGGGTGGATCCCGGGTATGGGGTACTTGGATACGGCGTTTTGAAAATAGAAGGGAACAGATTTCATCACCTTGCCCATGGCGTTATAACCACTCCAAAGAATCTGGAAATGCACAAAAGGCTGTTGATGTTGAGAGAAAGGTTCTTGGAAATCATTGAAAAATACGAGCCTGATGAGGTTGCATTGGAGGAGTTGTTCTTTTTTAAAAACGTCAAGACAGCTCTCAAGGTTGGAGAAGCAAGAGGTGTTATACTGCTCACTCTGGCTGAGAAGAACATCAAAGTTGAGGAGTATACTCCCTATCAGGTTAAAAAAGCGGTTACAGGTGATGGTAGAGCCAGAAAGGAACAAGTTCAGTTCATGATGAAGACACTTCTCAATTTAGAGGACATACCAAGACCGGACGACGCTGCGGATGCTCTCGCTTTGGCTTGGTGCCATGCTGCTCATAGGAAAGCAGGGGGGACATGGCTTGATCAAAATAAGAGATATTAAGAAAAATCTATCTGAAGTCGTACCAGATACGAATAAGGTTTCCATAGAAGAGATCTCTCTGGATCTGGAAAGAGAGAGAATGGTTATCAAGCTCTCAGGATTTCCTGGAATAGATGAAAAGGCAGTAAAGAGTCACCTTGAAAAGGTATTGAAACTCAGGGTATCTCTGGACTATCCTGAAAAGCATCAAAAGGAAAGGCTTCTTTTCCTCTTGAACGGAAGTGTTCCGTACGTCAAGGACGTGAAGATACGGAATAATGGTATCACGCTTGTAGTGGTTGGAGAGTTCGCAAAAGATAGGGTTGAAGGAAAGCTCACATCTTTGAAAGAAGAGCTCATTGACATATTTGGTAAGGTTCCATCATTTCATATAGAGGTTATCGAGGATGTCAACGTTGAGAAAAGGAAAATCATTCAGAAAATCCCTGTAAAGAGGGCGCTCTCCTATTCTGGTGAAGGGGAAGTGATCTTTGGTAGAACTCCCCGAAGAACGGTCTATCCACCATCCAGCATACCGGAACCTGGTGTCGAGGTTTCCGTTAAAGGAAAAGTCTTCAAAATGGATTTGAATGGTAAGAAAAACGTTCTGAATCTCTACATAACAGATGGTGCTGATTCCATAATGGGAAAAATCTTTGATAAAGATATTGAAGTTGTTCTATCTTCCGTTGAAATAGGAGATGTTGTTGTGATGACCGGATCTCTCTCGAAAGACAACGATGGCGAACCGATTGTTCTTGTCAAAGGATTGTTGAAGCTGGATGAGAGGAGGGAAGACAACAGTCCTGAAAAGAGAGTCGAACTTCACGCTCATTCAAAGTTCAGCGATCTGGACGCGATCATGGATGTAGAAGAGTACGTAAAGAGAGCGAAAGAATGGGGATTCCCAGCTGTGGCCATTACAGATCATGGAAACGTTCAGGCTATACCTTACTTCTATGAAGTGGCTAGAAAGTACGGTATAAAACCCATATTCGGTATGGAAGGGTACATGATAAACGATGCAGAGCCCATCTTACATAACTACTCGGGAGAAGATGAGATATTTGAAACGAAGTTCGTGGTTGTAGATCTCGAAACAACAGGACTCGATCCCGTCTACGATGAGATAGTTGAGATTGGTGCTGTGAAGATTGAGAACGGAGAGATAGTCGATGAATACCACACCATGGTGAAACCGAAGAAAGAGATGAGCAGGGAGAGTGTTAGAATAACGGGGATCACAAGAGATATGCTAGAAGAAGGAAAGCCAATAGAGAAAGTCGTTCCAAAATTTCTGGAATTCTTAGGAGATTCCATCCTTGTGGCTCACAACGCCAATTTCGATTATGGTTTCTTAAGATATTGGATATCCCAGGTAACTGGGAAGAA
>QNAV01000069.1:0-5889 GCA_003641585.1 Thermotoga sp.
ACACCTTTGAGGAGGATGGGAGAGCCCATTGAGGTTGCTTATGTATATCTATTCCTCGCTTCTGATGAATCTTCTTTCATAACTGGTCAAGTCATCGGTGTGGATGGTGGCCTGGTTATTTGATTTTTTAAGGAGGTGGGCGGTATGAAAAAGTTTGTGATACTTCTTTTGATTCTCACTTCTTTGATGGTTTTCGGAGAAGTTGGAGTGTATCCAGACAGAGTCATCATAGGAAGCTTCCAAGCGTTATCAGGACCCTACGCGATAATAGGTCAGGAAATGAGCAAAGGAATGAAGGCGTACTTCAACTGGGTGAACAAACATGGTGGGATATATGGAAGAAAAATAGAGCTCATAATAGCCGATGATCAATTGAATCCTTCAAAAACAGTTGTGGAAGTCAAAAGACTTGTGGAGCAGGACAAGGTGTTCGCAATAGTAGGGGGCCTTGGAACGTATGGATGCCTTGCCGTTATGGATTATCTGAACAAAAACGGCGTTCCCTTTGTGTATCAGGGGTCAGGATCTTCCAAGCTCTCCACACCACCCAAAAAGTACATCTTCTCCGTTCAACCAGATTACACGCTGGAAGGTCAACTGATAGCAAAATTCCTCGTTGAAAATCTGGGTAAAAAGAGTATAGCTGTTCTCTACATGAACAACGATGCTGGAAAAGAAGGTCTTGCAGCCGTTAAAAAGAGACTCGGAAAGTACGGTATGAAACCCGTTATTGAAATAGGTTACAACCCTCTCGAGACAGATTACAGCTCACTGGTTGTAAGGCTTTTGGGAGCGAATCCAGATTCCATAGTGATTTATGGTTTCATAACCGATACTCTCAGGTGGATAAAGACCATAAGAGATTATGGTATAGAGTCGACCATAGTGACAATATACCCCAACGCTGATCCCAATTTCATAAAACTCGGTGGAGAGTACGTTGAAGGAGTAATCGTTACCGGCTGGGTTCCAGTTCCAACGAAGGATAAGCCTGATTATGTGAGAGATTACAACAGATTCGTCGCCATATATCAGGAAACATATCCCAATGAGATTCCCTCATCTTACGCTGTTGCGGGATTCATAGCAGCTGAAGTTTTTGTGGAAGGTTTGAGGAGGGCAGGCCCCGATCTCACAAGGGAAGGTCTTGTGAAAGCCCTTGAAAGTTTCGATCATTGGGATGGAATTCTTGCGAAAGATATAACATGGGGTCCAAATCTGAGGAGAGGAAAATCCTCCATGTATTTCTTAAAGATCGAAAATGGTCTTTTGGTTCCCATAACAGATCTAATGACGTTGGAGGATGAATGAGGGGGGTTCCCCCTCATTCCCATTTGGAGGGATTTATTTGCTTGAGATCAAGAATCTCAACGTTTGGTTCGGAGGTTTACACGCCGTCAAAGATTTCAATATGATCGTTGAAGATGGTGAGATACATTCTTTGATTGGGCCAAATGGTGCAGGAAAAACAACCGTTTTTAACGCTATAACCAAGGTCATCAGGTTTCAAGGCGGAGAGATAGTCCTCGATGGTGAAAACATCACGAGGTTGAAACCACACGAGATAGTAAGAAAGGGTATATCAAGAACCTTCCAGAATGTCGTTCTTTTCAGATACATGACCGTGTTTGAAAACCTCCTGGTTGGATACCATACCAAGTACGAGATGTCCATGATCGATGAAGTATTTTTGACAAGGAGGTATTCTAGAGAAACCTTGAAAGCTTTTTCAAAGGTTCTAGATGTCGCTGATCTTCTGGATCTGAAGAACAAGTTGAGTTTACCGGCTTCCATTCTTCCATACGGTGTTCAAAAAGTGGTCGAGATAGGAAGAGCCTTAATGGCTGATCCTAAGATCGTTCTTTTGGATGAGCCTGTTGCTGGTCTGACGGAGGTTGAGACTAAAGATATGATCAGAGTCATAGAGAAAATACGAAACGATTGGAAAATTACGATCGTCCTGGTTGAACATGATATGAGTGTCGTCATGAACATATCGGATACCATAACAGTTATGGATTTTGGTAGGAAAATAGCAGAGGGAAAACCTGAGGAGATAAAGAGAAACCCCGAGGTTGTAAAAGCCTATCTGGGGGATGATGCCATTGCTTCAGGTGCTTGATTTACACGTTAATTACGGTCCCATAAAAGCTCTCAAGGGAATTTCCTTCTCAGTCGAAGAAGGGAGTGTAACGGTCCTCCTCGGTGCAAATGGTGCAGGAAAGACGACCACGTTGAAAACGATAAGTGGCCTTCTGAAACCGGTGAAAGGTTCTATTCTTTTTGAAGGAAGAGATATCTCGAAACTGCCAGCCTACAGAGTGGCTAGGTTGGGAGTGGTTTTGTGCCCTGAAGGAAGAAGGGTATTTTCCTCCTTGACGGTTCATGAGAATCTCCTTGCAGGAGCGTATACGAGGAAAGAGAGTATTAAAGAGGATCTAGATATGATCTTCAGTATATTTCCAGTGCTCGCAGAAAGAAAAAAACAACTTGCTGGAACTCTCTCAGGGGGAGAACAGCAGATGCTAGCAATAGCGAGAGCCTTGATAGCGAAGCCAAAACTTCTCATGTTGGACGAACCTTCCTTGGGTCTTGCACCAAAACTGACCAGGGAAATTTTTGACACAATTCTTGAGATCAGAGAAACGGGTGTGACCATTCTACTTGTCGAGCAGAACGCCTTCATGGCGATGAACATCGCGGATATGATCTACGTTCTTGAAACAGGCAAAGTCACCTTATCCGGGAAACCTGAGGAGATAAAAGATAGGTGGGAGATCGTTGAGAAGTACTTAGGGGGTTGATCGATGTTTTTGAATCAGGTTATTCTTGGTCTTTCAACAGGTGTCTTTTACTCGCTGGCTGCTCTTGGGCTCGTTCTGATCTACAAAGTCACGGGAGTTGTGAATTTTGCGTTCGGTAATATGGGTATGTTCATGATATACGTAGCATACTCTCTCATTTCTATGAAATTCAGCCCTTTCTGTACTCTCTTGATGATCCTTATACTCGCAGCGGGATTTGGCTGGATCGTCGAAAGATTCACCATGAGACCTTTGAAACATTTGTCACACGGTTCCATGCTCATTGTAACTTTAGGTATCATGATGATACTCGAAGGTTTAGTGACGCAGATATGGGGAACGGATTATAAAAGTTTCCCAGAAATCATAACGGGAAAACCATACGTTTTAAAAGGAAACTTTGGGATTCTTGTTTTTAGAAAACAAGACATTCTGGCTTTTGTGTTGCTGATTCTCATATCCTTATTACTTTTCATCTTCCTGAAATACACGAAACTAGGAATAGCTTTGAGAACAACTTCCGAAGATGAAGAAACGGCACAGCTCATGGGAATCAACACCAACTTCGTCTCGTCGATGGTTTGGATGATGGGAACTTCCATAGCCGCTCTCATAGCCTTTTTATCCGCTCCAAGAACCTACGTTTCACCTGTAATGATGATTCACTACCAAATAGAAGGATTCACGGCAGCAGTTCTTGGTGGATTCACGAGTATCCCAGGCGCCATTTTTGGAGGTTTGGTGTTGGGTGTACTGGAAAATATTGTCGCAACTTATATAAGCAACGAACTGAAAACCACTTTTTCCTTGCTTCTCATTGTAGTGATCCTTCTTATAAGACCCGAAGGATTGTTCGGAAGGACGAAGGTGGGAAGGGTATGAAAGCATTGCTTCTCATTATCCCAATACTTGTGCTACCACTCCTCGTCAAAAGTGGTTTCTTCATAACAATAATGTCTCTCTTCTTCATAAACTCACTTGCTGCGATGGGATTGAATCTGATAATGGGCTACGCTGGTCAGATATCGATAGGCCAGGCTGCTTTCATGGGAATAGGGGCTTACACTTCGTCCCTTCTTACCATGAGGCTCTCTCTACCGCTCCCCTTATCAATACTATGTGGTACTCTTCTAGCTGCTTTCCTTGGCCTTTTTCTTGGATTTCCTTCATTGAGGCTTTCTGGGTTCTACCTTGCGATAGTAACACTGGGTTTTGGAGTGGCCGTGGAACAGATTCTCGGTGCGTGGGAAGGACTAACAGGGGGCTACATAGGAATCCGTAACATTCCTTCTTTTGGAAGCGATCTTCTCAACTATTATGTCGTTTCGATAACGTTTTTCATCATCCTCCTTATTGTGATGAATCTTACAAAAGGAAGAACTGGAAGGGCTTGGAAATCTTTGAGAGAAAGCGAAATAGCATCCCGTGTCTTCGGTGTGAACCTGACGAAGTACAAAGTCCTTGCTTTCGTTTTGGGTTCCGCCCTTGCCGGTCTTGCTGGATCGTTCTATGCACACGTCATCGGTTACATATCTCCCACCGATTTCGGCCTTGCAAGATCCTTGGATCTTCTTGCCATGGTGGTCATCGGAGGGCTTGGTACCATCTCAGGATCGATACTTGGGGCATTCCTTTACACTGTTCTCCCTTTCATGCTCAGCCGAACGCAATTTTCCCTCTCGGTTCTCTTCGGAGCCCTGCTTGTACTCACCATCCTCTTCATGCCAAGGGGTCTTGCGTATTATGCAAGGATTTTTTATTACAAGTACCTCGAAATACCATTCGTATGGTGGGAAAGAAGAAGGAAAAGGATCGAAGGGAAAGTACTTCATACCAGTTCTGGGCTTGTTCATTACGTTGAGAAAGGTTCCGGTACGGTACCCCTCGTTTTCGTTCATGGAAACTGGGGATCCTGGAGATGGTTTAAACCCCTCTTCGATGTCGTTGAAAATTCTCGCTATAGGTTGATAGCTACAGATCTTCCAGGTTTCGGTTCTTCGGATAAACCAAAAAGGCCTATAAATCTTGAAAATTACGCGAAAGAACTTGAAGAGATACTTGATAAACTGAATCTCAAAGAGTGTGTTTTGATAGGGCATTCCATGGGAACTTCTATAATAACGAAGCTCGCCAGCAGAAGAAGTGATTTGGCTAAGAAACTCGTTTTCATATCTCCATCACCTATAAAGGGTTATAGAACACCTAAAGAAAGTTTCCCCCTGCTTTCACTCTATAGAAACAGTTTTTCGCTGGTTGAAAGTCTCATATATCCCATCATAAAGGATAGAAAACTCGCTAGAGAACTGGTTAAAGACGCTTTGAGAATGGATCCAAGAGGATTTTTGGAAAACCCCAAAGCCCTTTCTGAAGATTTGACAGAAGAAGCAAAGAAAATAAAAGTACCTGTTCTTCTGATATGGGGAGATAAAGATCCTTTAGTGACGAAAGCAGAAGTTGAAGAAACAGCGAAAGTTTTCAAGAAATCTCATCTCGTCATCTTAAATTCCTTCGGACATTGTCCTCATATCGACGATCCTGAGAGGGTGTTCAAAATCATGGAGGATTTCATAGAGGAGGTGTTGTAAATGCCTTTTGCCAGGATTCTTTCAACGGGGATCTACGTTCCAGAGAAGATCATGACTAACGAGGAATTCGAAAAACTGACACACATGAAGATAGATCCCCATTACTCTCAAGTCCTGGGAATAAATCACAGACATATTTCTTCTGAAAGAGAGACGCCCGCATACATGGCAGCAGAGGCTGGGAGAATGGCGCTCAAAAGAGCAGGTATCAAACCGGAAGATCTGGATCTCATAATCGTTGGAACAGACACACCAGAAGCCATTACTCCTCCAACTGCTTCGAGAGTTCAATATCTTCTTGGAGTGAGCGAAAAAGAAGTTCCTGCCTTCGATGTCAACGCATCATGTGCCAACGGCGCGTTGCTTCTGGATATTGCATCCAGGTACATCGCAATGGGTGACTTCAAATATGTACTGGTTATAGGAACCTATGGGATGACGAAATTTCTCTCTTGGAAATACCCATGGGAGGCTTTGTTCTCAGACGGCGCAGGGGCCGT
>QNAV01000070.1:0-5864 GCA_003641585.1 Thermotoga sp.
ATCTGGATAGTTTCTCTGAGAGAGGTTGAACACCTCCTTGATGAGAAGCATGGAGATGATCTGGTGATCAGGGAAAGGGAGATTACATCATCTCCCTTGTTTTATTTTTCTATACCCACCTCACTATTTTTGAAACAGCCCCTACCACTATTGGTATAAGGAAAATCATTGAAGAATTCAATCTCAGAATCGAAAAGAATCTGCTCATAGCGGAGATAAATAAAAGATATAACGCTTTGTTGCGATCAATAGAGCTAAGAGATGGGATACCAGAATTGTTGAAAGAATTGAAAAGACAAAATATAAAAGTAGTAGGGGTAGCAACTTCAACTTCTAGTTAAAGAGCTGTGGAAAGGCTTCAGAATCCTGGTCTACAATACATATACCTTAAATATATCTTAGTTGCTGGCGGTGAGGTGGATCGCAGAAAACCCAACCCGGAGGCATATCTCAAATGCTTGGAAAAGTCTCGTGTTTTAGCAGAGCAAACAATCGAGGATTCTATAGCAGGAGTAAAAGCTGGTGTCGAAGCAAGTATTTTGTCCTTGGGGATAGAGCATGAATCCGATGATGCACGCTCACTCATTTTTGCAGGTACTAAAAAGGTAATAATGCCTCCAGATAATATTCCCAAAGCCCTAAAATATTTTGAATAGTTTTGTTCATATCTCTTGAGAAATAAATAAAGGCGGGGAGTTATTCCCCGCCTTTCTATAGAAATGTGGTTTACTACTTCAAATATTTATCCACGTTCTCCGATGTTATGAGTGTTGCTGGTATTTCTATTGCATGCTCGATGCCCCATGGCCATGGCCTCATAACCACCTTGGACTCGAAGGGTTCACCTTTGAGTATCTTCAATGCTATCTCAACTGCCATGTATCCTTCTTCGTATGGATGTTGCTGAATGGTGGCTGACATTTCTCCTCTCTTTATGGATTTGAGCGCGTCTGGCGTTGCGTCAAAACCGACAACGATAGTGCTCTTCAGCTTCCTAGCTGCCTTGAGAGCTTCAATTGCTCCAAGTGCCATTTCATCGTTCGCCGCGAATACTGCATCAACATCCGGGAAGGCCTGCAACAGGTTTTCCATGACTCGCAAACCTTTTTCTCTGCTCCAATCAGCTGGCTGAGAAGCTAATACCTTTATTCCAGGATACTTCTTTATAACTTCCATAAATCCTCCTACTCTCAAGGCACTGTTAGTATCACCTGCTGGTCCTTCCAATACTATGACTTTTCCTTTTCCATTGAGTACTTTGGCTATATATTCTCCTGCAAGTCTGCCACCGAGAACATTGTCTGTCCTTATGGTAACAGCTACCCTTGGACTACCGCATGAGGTGTCGACACCTATGACAGGTATTCCCGCCTTTACCGCCTCATCAGCAGCCGCTCCGGAATCTCTGCTTCCAGTGACTATAGACGTTATGAGTATCACATCAACTTTGGCCTGTATGAGGTCTTCAACGTTGTTTCTCTGTGTTGCGGGATCATTCCTGGCGTCGTAGAGTATGACATCCACCCCATACTTCTTAGCAGCGTCCTTTATCCCCTTTTCGACTGCTATCCAATATGGATTGAACAGGTTTCTAGCAGCGTATCCAATGGTGATTTTAGCCGCAAATGTGATCCCCAACATTGCTACAACCAGAAGTAATACTAAAACCACCTTGAACCTCATAAAACCACCTCCTTATGAGAATGTAGATTTTATTTCCCCCTTGATGTCGCTCGGAATCTATCTATCACGATGGCGATGAATATAACCACACCGCGCACGAATCCTTGCCAAAACGCATGGATTCTCAATAAATTCAATCCATTGTTTATCGTTCCCAGAAGCAAAACACCGACTAATGCTCCTAAGAGTGAACCTCTTCCACCACTGAGGCTTATTCCCCCCATAACCACAGCAGCTATCGCATCAAATGGAGCATCTGAACCTATGGTTGGTATGGCGGAATTCAACCTCGCCACGAGTATCAATCCCGCAAAAGCAGCAAAAAGACCATTCAAAGTGTATACAGCTATCTTCACAGCTTTTACATTTATACCTGAATGAATAGCTGCGATCTCGTTGTCACCCGTTGCATAGATGTGCCTGCCAAATGGTGTATAACGAAGAACGAGGAATACAACCACGAATAAGCCTAAGGATAGAAGAGTGGGTATTGGGAATGGTCCGAGATACCCGGATCCTAAAACGTTGTACTCTTCAGGGACTGTGCTTATAGGATATCCTTTGGTGTATATAAAAGTCATAGCCCTGACCGCTGCCATACTGGAAAGCGTTACCACGAACGGTTCCAATCCTAGCAATCCAACTGCTATTCCATTCAATGCTCCCAAAGCGGCTCCTACGAGTAGTCCCACAACGGATGCCAAGATGCATCCCACTTTCATCATTAAACTGGCTGCAACTGCTGAGGAAAAAGCCATTATCGATCCTATAGAAACATCTATTCCCCCTGTCAGGATTACCAGCGCCGTTCCGACACTCAATATGAGATTGGACGAAACCTGTCTGAATATGTTGGTTATATTACTAACTGTTAGAAAGACATCGGATACTATCGATAAAAACACACCCAACCCTATTAATGCCAGTAATATTCCAGCGTTTTTTATGCTATTTATCAGCGTTTTCATAAAGCCTTCATTCGCATCATTTAAGGCCACTATTCGATCCTCCTTCCCATAGCGGCTCCCACAATGGATTCTTTTAGTATCTTGTTCCCTTTGAATTCTGCCACTATTCTTCCATCGAACATTACCAAGATTCTGTCGCACACCATGAGTAGCTCATCCACATCAGAAGAGATGATCAATATCGATATTCCTTTTTCTCGAAGATCCTTCATGATATCCCAGATATTCTGCTTCGCCTTTACATCTATACCTTGAGTTGGTTCTTCAAAGATCAGGAGTTTAGGAGATCTTATCAACCATCTGGCGACGGATACCTTTTGTTGATTACCACCTGATAGAAACATAACCGGTAAGGAAAGAGAACGAGTAACTATTGATAACTGCTGAACTGTATCAAGGCTTTTCGCCTTTTCTCTCTTCAATGATAGCCATCCAAATCGTGTGAAATCACGCAAACTCGCTATCGAAACATTTTCAACAACCGATCTGTGAGGGAAGAGGGATCTCCTCAGTCTATCAGCTGGAACGAAACCTATACCTGCCCCCAGAGCATGCTTTGGCGTTTTAAGTATCAGAGGTTTTCCATCGAACAGAATCTCGCCAGATTTGATCTTGCTGAGCCCGAATATAACCTTTGCAAGCTCAGATTTTCCTGATCCAACTAATCCCGTTATTCCCAATATTTCGCCCTTTTTGATAAAGAAGGAAACCTCATGGAGACCATCCGTTGTCACATTCCTGAGTTCTAAAATCTTTTCGCCTTCCACCTCTTCCAACTTTCTCTCCACACCAGAAAGTGACACCTCTTCGCCTATTATCATTCTCACAAGTTCATCCTTTGTTATGGAACGAACTTCTCCAGTGGAAACGACTTTTCCATCTCTTAAAACCGTGTACTTATCTGCTATCTCAAATACCTCTTCCAGTCGATGAGAGATGTAGATGATCCCTCTCCCCTGAGCTTTTAACTTACTGATTATGTTAAAGAGCTTTTCCTTTTCAACACTAGTTAATGTAGCTGTAGGTTCGTCCAATATGAAGATCGAGGATTCAAAGGACAGAGCTCTTGCGATTTCAACAAGTTGATTTTCCGAAGCAGATAGATCTCGTACTTTGGCTTTTGGATCAATGCGTATATCCAGGATCTCCAGCAACTTTTGACATTCGTTGAAAAGCTCCTGCCAGTTTAAAAAGCCCCGGCGTACAAATCTTTTTTCTTCTCCCAAAAAAACGTTTTCCATAACGGTCATATTACTGCACAAGCTTGGAATTTGGGGAACAAGGCTTATTCCAAGTTTTCGAGCATGCGCGGGATTTTGAATGGATACACGCTTGCCTTTCAGAAAGATCTCACCCTCATCTGGTTTCAATATACCAGCTATTATGTTGACCAGCGTTGATTTACCAGCTCCATTTGCACCAACGAGTGCATGCACCTCAGAGAATCCTATGGTAAGGTTCACTTTATCAAGAGCTTTTACTCCAGGGAAGCTCTTACTGATATTTTTCGCTTCTAGAAGAGTCATCGCATTATATCTCCTTTAATCCTTTTTTAAAAATATCCTCAACTTCACTTGCATACGGCATACTTTCCTGAGCCCCTATTTTTGTTACACAAACAGCACCTGCTATGTTTGCTATCTGTAGACACTCTAAGATGTCCCTATTCTTGGCTATTGAAGCTGCAAGAGCTCCACTGAACGCATCGCCTGCTGCCGTTGTATCGACGACATTCCTTACTTTCAAAGCAGGGATCAACTCCCAAGTATCCTTGGTTACATATAAGCATCCCTTTTCGCCCAAAGTAATCACCATCGAGCATGTGCAGGATCCGATAAAGTCTTTGACGATCTTGAAAACACTTTCATAATCGCTAGGAAGGGACTCCACTTTGAGAAGTTCAGCAGCTTCTACCTCGTTGGGGGTGAGGATATCTATAAAATCCAGTATTTCTTCAGGAATAGGACTAACAGGAGCTGGATTGAGTATAGTAAACATTCCTTTCGATTTCGCCACTTTAAAGGCATAAAAAGCTATTTCAGGTACAACCTCAAAACTGCTCATTAGAATATCTCCTTCTTCGGCTACCTGCAAAGCTCTGTTGATCTCTTCTTCAGTTAATTTGAGTGTGGCTCCTGGATAAAAACCTATACAATTTTCACCATCTTCCTTGACGAATATCAATGCTATTCCCGTGGGTTCTTTTTCATCGCGGTAGACGAAATCTAACTTCACGCTAGAAGATCTCATAGTCGAGGTGGCGACATCCGCTAAAGAATCATTCCCAACCTTCCCAATGGCATAGACAGGAACTCCCATTCTCGCAGCTGCAACGGCTTGATTTGCACCTTTTCCTCCAGGATTCATCACAAGCTTTTTTGCCTTAACTGTTTCACCTGGTGAGGGGAAATCAGGAACTATCAGGACAAAATCTGTATTGATACCTCCCAATGCGAATACCTTTCTCATATTCCATCACCTGTTCATATCAGAATGTGACTCCAGAGACCAAGATTATATTAGCAAACGGGGTCAGCTCACCTGTTCTGATCATTCCCTTCATTTCTTTGCCCTCTTCTGCTCCCCTTAAAACCATGTGCTTGAACTCACTATGTGGGATAACCGTGATCTTTATTGGGTTTCCTTTGTTCTTGATCTTTGAAATGATTTCCATGAACTGTTCATGAATATGTGGGCTGATCTTCTTGGTTTCCTCTGCCAAAATCACTTCCTCAATTTCCAATTCTTCTAAAACAGCTTTTACAACGTCTACGACTCTTGGCAGGTTCGCTGCAACTGATACGTCGATGACCGTTACCTGAGGATTCAACGGTAGTGGGAATCCTCTGTCGGCAATCACCAACATATCACCATGTCCCATCCTCGCTATTAGCCTGGAAATCTCCGGATTGAGAATACCCGATTTCTTCATGATCGATCTCCTCCCTTAAGAATTTTTGCGGAATTCATTGATTATTTTCATGAAATTCCTCACACGTGAAGGATCCATCTCGTTGTACCACTTTCCATCACGTTTGAAGTAGCTTCCCACGATGCAACCGTCTATGTAGGGCAAGAATTGGCAAACGTGTTCAGCACTCAAACCTCTACCAATAAATACAGGTACCTTTACCGCTTCCTTGACCTGTCTGACCTCATCAGAGGATGGGGCGCTTCCTGTTTCAGAACCCGTTACGATAATTGCATCAGCGA
>QNAV01000071.1:0-5849 GCA_003641585.1 Thermotoga sp.
GCTCACGCTATGGATGCTATGGCGAGGCAACCTGAAATGGTTGGAACCATAACAACGAGAATGCTTCTTGCAGATGCTGTGGCGGAAACAACAGGTATTTACTCTCTTCTGATAGCTTTCATGATCCTTCTGACTGCATGAGGAGGAGACCTGTATGGGACTTTTAGAGTTCAACTGGACCTCTGTCATTATGCTCATGACGTTCGGGCTCCTTGTTTACTTTTTAAACAAGTTCCTGTATAAACCCTTTCTTGAGATGATGGATAAAAGGAAAGAGAAGATAGAAGGAGAGATTAAAAACGCTGAGAATCTGAGGAAAGAGGCAGAAGAGCTGAAGAAAAAGGCAGAAAAGGAGCTGGAAGAAGCATCAAAAAGGGCTCAGAGTATTGTAGAGAGAGCAGAGAAAGAAGCAGAGATGATAATAAGTGAAGCAAGGGAAAAAGCAAAGTTAGAAGCTCAAAGGATCATAGAATCTGGTAAAAGGCAAGTCGAAATGGAGATGGTCAGGGCTATGGAGGATATGAGGAGAAGAGCAGGAGAACTTGCCGTAACGCTGGCAATGAAGATACTCTCTGGGATTTTAGATGAGAAGGCCAGGAAAGAGTATCTCATGAAGATGCTGGAGAGGGAGATTGAGAAGAAATGAGGTACTCTCCAATAGCTGGAAGATATGCAAGAGCTTTGCTGAACGTCGCCATATCCAGGGGTAAAGAAGAGGAATTCCTTGAGTATCTGAGGAATTCTCTCGAGGTGTACAAAAGGATGATGGGGTTCTTCAACGATCCCACGATCTTGCCAGAGATGAAAGTAGAAGCTATGAGAGAAGTTTTTGATAATTTTGGTATAGAGATTGAAGAAGCTTTTTTCAATTTTCTCAAGATCCTCTTTGAAAAGAAGAGGCAGAAATATTTGCCATTGATCGTTGAGTACTTCAAAGATATGAAAATAGAATCTGAGAGGAAGGTCCCGGTTCATTTAACAGTCGCTCACCCTTTGGATGAGGAGGAAAAAGAACTTTTGAGGAAGTTCGTTAAGAAGTATTCTCTTCTCGATCCCATTTTCACAACGGTGATTGATCCCGAACTGGTGGCAGGAGCTGTGATCGAATTCGAGGGTTACACCATGGATTTAACGGTGAAAGGAAGACTCAAAAGGATAGCAAGGGATGTGTTCGAAAGGGGTGAGAGATCTTGAGGATAAACCCTGGAGAATTAACGAAGATTTTGGAATCCAGAATTGAAAGTTACAAGGAGGAAATAGAGCTTGAAGATACCGGAAAGGTCGTTCAGGTCGGAGATGGTATAGCCAGAGTCTATGGACTGAACAAAGTCATGGCAAATGAGCTCGTGGAATTCGTTGAGACCGGCGTTAGGGGTCTTGCGTTCAATTTGGAAGAAGACAACATAGGTGTGATCATATTGGGAGAGTACGAAAACATAAAAGAGGGCCACACGGTAAGAAGATTGAAAAGGATCATAGAAGTTCCTGTTGGTGAGGAGCTTCTAGGAAGGGTTGTGAACCCTCTGGGAGAGCCACTCGACGGTAAAGGTCCGATAGAGGCAAAACACACGAGAAGAATCGATATAAAAGCCCCTGGTGTCATATACAGAAGGCCTGTCAACACGCCACTTCAGACTGGAATAAAGGCAATAGACGCTCTGATACCCATAGGAAGAGGACAGAGGGAGTTAATCATAGGTGATAGACAAACGGGAAAAACCGCTATTGTCATAGACACGATAATAAATCAGAAGGATCAAGGAGTTTACTGTATATACGTTTCAATAGGGCAGAAAGCATCCGCAGTTGCAAGGATCATAGATAAACTGGAGCAATACGGAGCCATGAAACACACCACCGTTGTTGTGGCAACGGCCTCAGACCCTGCGGCACTCCAATATCTCGCACCGTATGCGGGATGTGCGATGGGAGAGTACTTCATGTACACGGGAAGAGACGCTTTGGTCGTCTACGACGATTTGTCGAAACATGCTGTTGCTTACAGACAATTATCACTCCTTCTCAGAAGACCACCTGGAAGGGAAGCTTACCCAGGGGACATATTCTACCTTCATTCAAGACTCCTCGAAAGGGCTGCAAGACTCAGTGATGAGATGGGAGGAGGATCGCTGACGGCTCTTCCAATCATTGAAACACAGGCAAACGATATCTCGGCTTACATACCAACGAACGTGATATCGATAACGGATGGTCAGATATATCTGGAACCGGGTCTGTTCTATGCTGGTATAAGACCTGCTATAAACGTCGGGCTTTCGGTTTCGAGGGTTGGAGGGGCCGCTCAGATAAAGGCTATGAAACAGGTGGCAGGTATGTTGAGGCTAGATCTAGCCCAATTCAGGGAACTTGAGACCTTCGCCCAATTCGCCACAGAACTTGATCCTGCAACGAGAGCTCAGATAGTCAGAGGGCAACATTTGACCGAACTTCTGAAGCAGGAGCAGTACAGTCCCATGCCTGTTGAGGAACAGGTGGTTGTTCTGTACGCTGGTGTCAATGGGTATCTCGATGACTTACCTTTGGAAGCTGTTAAAAGGTTTGAGAAAGACTTTCTGAGGTTCATGAGAGAAAAACACGGAGATGTGCTGGAAGATATAAGAAACAGAAAGGAAATGACAGAGGATACCGAGAAGAAATTGAAAGATGCTCTCGAAGAGTTCAAAAAAGAGTTCAGGGTGTGATGAGGAATGAGCAGAGGAAGGCTCCTGACGATCAGAAGAAGAATAAACGCGACAAAATCTTTGATGAAGATAACAAGAGCCATGGAAATGGTAGCAAGGGCTAAGGTGAGAAAAATCGAAAGAGAATACAAAAAATTCCGTGAATTCCATGAAGAAGTCGAAAATCTCTGGAAGAAATTACCCGTCTCTTCTATCGAGCATCCATTTTTTGAAGAAGGCTCAAAAAGACTCGTTGTGGTCATAACGGGAGATCTAGGGCTCTGTGGGGCTTTCAACAGTGAGATAATAAAAGAGGCGGATAAACTGCTGGAAGATGGAGGATCTTTGATAGCGATAGGGAACAAATCCATAAGCTACTTTTCGAAAAAGATGGATATTTTCAGGTCGTACGATAGATTCTACGATATTCCAGATTTTGGGAAGGCGAGTTACATTGTCGATGACATAGTGGATTTTCTTAAGGGAGAATCTGGAGAGGTCTACGTGGTGTATGGAAAATTCATAAACGCTCTGATTCAAAGACCAAGAGCTGAAAGAATAGTTCCTCTTGGGAAAACGGAGGGTAACGAAAACTTGGAATTTGAACCGGAGCTCGAGGTCCTCATTGAAAGGTTTCTTCATTTCTATCTCTCAACTAAAATCTTGAACTACATGTTCGAATCCAAAATAAGCGAGTTCTATGCGAGGGAAAATGCTATGAGAAACGCCACGGATAACGCACAGGATGTCATAAGGAGGCTGACACTCGAGTACAACAAAGCCAGGCAAGCGTCGATAACTCAGGAAATAATAGAGATAGTCACAGGAGCGGAAGCTCTGAAAGAATCGGAAGAGTGAGGTGAGAGAATATGGCGAAAGGAACCAAAGGACAGATAGTGAGAGTAATAGGTCCAGTTGTGGATGTCAGATTTCCCGAAGGTGAGCTTCCAGATATATTCAACGCTCTTGAGGTAATAAATCCGCAGACTAATCAGAAACTGGTACTCGAGGTCGAACAACTTTTGGGTGATAACATAGTGAGAACAGTTGCCATGGATTCAACAGACGGTCTTATGAGAGGACTTGAAGTGGTTGATACTGGTGAGCCCATAAAGGCTCCTGTTGGGAGAGGTGTTCTTGGTAGGATGTTGAACGTTATAGGTGAGCCGATAGATGAGAAAGGAGAAATCAAAGCCGAGGACTGGTGGCCTATACACAGACCCGCTCCGAAGATAACCGAGCAAAGTACGGAAATAGAGATTCTTGAGACCGGTATAAAGGTGATAGATCTTCTAGCGCCTTTTCCAAAGGGTGGAAAAATCGGCTTCTTCGGTGGAGCTGGGGTTGGTAAAACAGTTCTGGTTATGGAACTCATAAGGAACATTGCTATAGAACATCATGGTTTCTCGATGTTCGCAGGTGTCGGGGAAAGAACGAGGGAAGGTAATGAACTGTGGCTTGAAATGCAGGAAGCTGGCGTTCTCAACAACACGGTCCTCGTTTTCGGGCAAATGAACGAACCACCGGGAGCAAGGTTCAGAGTCGCTTTAACGGCTCTGACGATAGCTGAATACTTCAGGGACGTTGAAGGAAGAGATGTTCTCCTATTCATAGACAATATATTCAGGTTCGTGCAAGCAGGTAGTGAGGTTTCTGCTCTTCTCGGAAGAATGCCTTCTGCTGTTGGTTACCAGCCAACACTTTCAACAGATATGGGAGAGCTTCAGGAGAGGATAACATCAACTAAAAGAGGATCTATAACCTCAGTGCAGGCTATATACGTTCCGGCTGATGACATAACGGATCCAGCACCGGCAACAACCTTCTCGCATCTGGATGCAACTGTTGTTCTTTCAAGAAGAATAGCAGAGCTGGGGCTTTATCCAGCAGTTGATCCCCTCGATTCGTCCTCGAAGATGCTGGATCCTGCGATCGTTGGTTGGGAGCACTACCAGGTGGCAAGGGGAGTCCAGGAGGTTCTGCAAAGATACAAAGACCTTCAAGATATCATAGCGATCCTTGGTATGGAAGAGTTATCTGAAGAGGACAAACTAATAGTTCAAAGAGCAAGGAAGATTCAAAGGTTCTTGAGTCAGCCCTTCTTCGTGGCTGAAAGGTTCACGGGACGCCCCGGAAAATACGTCCCAATAAAGGAAACGATAAAGGGCTTCAAAGAGATCCTTGAAGGGAAACATGATGATATTCCAGAACAGGCTTTCTACATGGTTGGTACAATCGAAGAAGCTGTCGAGAAAGCAGAGAAGATAAAACAAGGTCTGAAAGTGTGAGGTGTTTTCTGTGCTGGTTAAGATCCTGACACCGTACGGGAAAGTCCTGGAGAGGGAGGCTTATCTTGTAAGTTTCAGAACGCCAGAAGGTTCCATGGGAGTCCTTCCAAGAAGGGCACCTATAATAACGTGCCTTGCTGTCAGTAAAGTGAAGATAGTCAGTGATGGTGATGTCGAGGAGATAGAGGTTGCTGGTGGAATCCTCTCATGTGATGGAAGGGAGGTTGTGATACTGACGGAGGAGGCTGGTAAAAAAGAGGATTTGGATCCTCACAGGTTCATGAGAGCAAAAGAAAGAGTCGAGAGGTTATCCCAGAAGGTGAAAAAGTGAGGAGGGATCTTTGTGGAATACAGAGTCATAACCAGAGGATTTGAACTCAGTGATGCTATGAAAACCTATATAGACAGAAGACTTGAGAAAGTGGACAGGGTTTTAAGGGAGGACGATGTAACATCCATGGAAATCAGAATCGAAAAAGATGCAGAAAATTACGTTGTAAAGATCATTCTTAACATGAGAGGAGAAATGATAAATGTAGAGGAGAGAAACTCCGACGTTTATACTGCGATAGATTTCGTATCCGATGCTCTTGAAAAGAGGGTTAAAAAAGCGAAAGACAAGATGAGGGTAAGGCACAAAAGTGGTGTTCGGGGACTTGCTGAATCCATGTTGAGTGAGGTCAAAACTGAGGAGGAAGAGGATAAAATCGTCTCTGAGAAAAGGCTCCCTCTACTTCAAATGGATCTCGAAGAAGCTCTTCTTCAGATGGAAACGATGGATCACATGTTTTTGGTTTTCAGAAATATAGATACAGGGGAGATAAATCTCTTGTTCCGTAAGGATGAAAAGAAATACGGACTCATAGAATTTTATGAATAA
>QNAV01000072.1:0-5838 GCA_003641585.1 Thermotoga sp.
TAAAATACACTTTTATTCGAAACAGGTCAACCAATGGTATAATTTTTTTGGAGGGAACTAAAAATGATCTCCATCGAAAATCCCATCCTAGGGTACAAACTTGATCCTGGTGAACCTGGTATTCCTTATTCTGCTCCTGCCAGCAGGAGTACACTTCGTGTGCTATCTCAAGAGATATCCAACCTTATAGCTTTCAAGAAGGAAGCTATGAGAAATGGTGGATACGTCATATACGGGAAGATATCTCTGGATTTAAGAAAGCGAGGATCATTTCTTGCAGCTGTTGCTGGAAAAACTCAGGTTTACATATATTACCCCAGCAGAGAAGAGAAGATGAATGAACAGAAATTTTACTTACCACAAGTAGAGCATACAAGTGTTAGAGAGCTTGAAAGAAAGATAAATGAACTCGAAAGGAGGTACTACTCTTCAGACGATCCTATAGAACGACAGAATATCAAAAGAGATATAACAAGACTCCGATTCGCTCTGAATGCTTTGAGATCAGGTCTGAGGGTTCCTGAATTTCTCTTAGGGGTTCTTATAGATCACCTCGTTTGATCTTCTCCCTCATCATATCAACAAATACCTTCGCTATCCTAGGATCCAACGCTTTCCCAGCTTCTTTTTCTATTATGTTCAAAGCTTCTTCCGGAGTTTTGGGTCCTCCATCCCACTCGGATGTTACAAAGTGCGTGAGTTCGTCGTAAAAATCACAAACTGCTATTATCCTTGCAAAATAAGGTATTTCCTCTCCTTTCAAACCATCAGGATATCCCTTTCCATCCCATCTTTCATGATGGGATCTAACCGAAGGAACCACATCCCAGAGAAGTTCTATAGATGCAAGATAGACTGACCCCAATATCGTGTGATCCTGCGGAAGATTCTCAAACAATCTAATCCTTGTTGGAGTATAGAGCATGAGCTGTTCTATTCCGATTTTTCCTACATCATGAAGCATGGCATGTTCTCTGAGAGAAGAAATCTCCTCATCTGATAGACCAAGCCTTTCTCCTAGCTCTTCTGAGAGTTTCGCGACCCTCTGAGAATGGCTGAATCCCTCTTTGTCCTCACTTTCGAGCATAACTATAAGAGCTTGGAACAAACCACTGACGAGCTTTCTCGCCCATTCCCAATTTATTACGGATTTCTCCTTGAAGAGTATGGCCCGGACAACTGCCCAAGGGCCAGATATGTGAATACCTTTTGAGAAAGTAGCTACGATCTGCCCGTTGTTCAGTATCTCAACACGCTCTTCTCCCAAGTACAGGTTCAACCCCTCATCGTATCTCCTTTTCTTTGTCACTTTGACACTCGCTTTCTCTGGTATATCAGTTTCTTCCAGATCGTGCTCGAACTTTCTTATGAACTCTTTCACATCATCAGATATTTTTTCCTCAAAGAATATCCTCACAGGATCACCTCGTTTCATAAGGAGACTCGGATCTTCTCTCCTTGATTTCAGAGAGAATCGTTTCAACAAATGATGGGATATCAACCATACCAAGATCCTTCCCACTTCTCAATCTAACCGACACTTTGTTTTCCCTGATCTCCCTATCCCCCACTATCAACATGTAAGGTACTTTATTCATCTGGGCTTCCCTTATCCTGTAAGATATGGTCTCCCTCCTATCATCGAGTTGTGACCTTATACCTTTTCTTTCCATGTCTTTATGTACTTTTTCTGCGAATTCCTTATGCTTGTCGGATATTGGAATAACTACTACTTGAACGGGAGAAAGCCAGGTCGGGAAAGCCCCAGCATAATGCTCTATCAAAATACCAAAGAACCTTTCAAGGGATCCGTAGATGGCTCTGTGGATCATAACCACCCTTTTCTCCCTACCATCTGGGCCGATGTAATTGACATCGAATCTCTCCGGCATCAGAAAATCAAGCTGTACAGTAGCACACTGCCATTCTCTTCCTATAGAATCTTTCACGTGAAAATCTATTTTTGGACCATAAAAAGCCCCTTCTCCTTCGCTTATCCTGTAATCGAGGCCTATCTTGTCCAAAGCGTTTTTCAAAGCTTCCGTCGCTTTATTCCAGGTTTCTTCATCTCCCATATGATCTTCTGGCATCGTGCAAAGCTCCGCTCTGTAGGTGAAGCCGAATTGCTCGTATATCGTATCTATCAGGTCTATTATCCCCTTCACTTCTTCTTCTATCTGCTCTTCCGTGCAGAAGATGTGGGCATCATCTTGTGTAAAAGCTCTCACTCTGAGAAGCCCATGGAGAACTCCACTTCTTTCATACCTATGAACTTTCCCAAATTCAAAGATTCGCATCGGAAGATCCCTGTAAGATACTGGTTTCCTCTTGAATATTATTATGTGACCCGGGCAGTTCATAGGTTTTACAGCGAAGTTGACATCCTCCTTTTGTGTGAAATACATGTTATCCTTGAAATGGTCCCAATGTCCCGATCTTCTCCAGAGAGCTTCGTTCATGATGAGGGGTGTTATGACTTCTACGTAACCTCTCTCAAGATGAAGTTCTCTTGAAAAGCGCATCAACTCGTTCATTACTATGGTTCCCTTTGGTAGGAAAAATGGCATACCGGGAGTGACACTGGGTTCCAATATGAAAAGATCTAACTTGGGTCCCAGCTTTCTATGATCTCTTTTGCTTGCCTCTTCGAGCATCTTGAGGTAGTTTTTAAGATCCTCTTCCTTAGCAAAAGCTGTTCCATATATTCTCTGAAGCATAGGATTTTTCTCATCACCCCGCCAATAGGCACCAGAAATGGATAAGAGCTTAAAATGCCTGACTACTCCTGTTGAAGGGAGATGAGGCCCTCTGCACAGATCTAGAAATTCCCCCTGCTTGTAAAGAGTCACTTCTTCATCATTCATTTCCTCGAGAAGCTCCACCTTGTATATCTGCCCTTTCTCCTTCATGATCTTTATGGCTTCATCTCTCTTCACAACGATTCTTTCGATTGGTAGATTCTCTTTCACGATTCTGTACATTTCCTCTTCGATCTTTGGTAGATCCTCTTCTTTTATGGAACCATCCAATATCTCAAAATCGTAGTAGAAACCATTCTCTATCACAGGCCCTATACCGAGCCTCACTTTGTCTTCTCCGAAGATTCTCATGACAGCTTGGGCCATTATATGAGCCATGGTGTGTCTATAAAAATTGGGAGCTCTGCTATCGTTCAAATCCACAAATTCCAGTTCTCCATCTTCTTCTATCGGCCTCATCAGATCCCACAACTCCCCATTGAAAACCGCTCCGATGACCTCACCATTGATTTCGAGATCTTCCAGTACATCTAACGGCTTTATGCCTTTTCTGTAAGTTCTGAGATCTCCATTTTCAAGCTTTATTCTCACTTCGTCCATCCTTCTTAACCCCCTTAACTGTCAATTTCTTCCTAAGAACCTTCTCAACATTGGGTGGAACCCATATTCTCACGTCACCGCCGTACATGGCAACCTCTTTTACAAGACTAGAAGATAAAAATGAAAATCTCTCATCCGATATGAAAAAAACAGTTTCTACTTCCGGGAAAAGTTTTCTGTTAGCTAGCGCCATTTGAAGTTCGTATTCAAAATCCGTAACGGCCCTCATACCTCGAATTATAATTCTAAAATGATTTTTCTTCATATAATCTACTAAAAGCCCTCTGTAACAGTCTACATATATATCTTTAAAATCTTTTACAGCTTCTTTAACCATCTCGTATCTCTCTTCGAGTGTGAACGTGTACTTCTTTTTGGGATTATCCAGAATGAGTATTGTCAGGTTTTTAAAGATCCTACTTGCTCTCTCCACTATATCTAAATGTCCTAAGGTTATTGGATCGAACGAACCAGGATATAGTGCTTTCACAGAGCCCAACCTCCTCCACATTTGACCTGATAAATTTTAAGATCCTCAAGCCTCACAGCTGTCAGGTGTCCACCATAAACACATCCTGTATCTATTCCTATCTTATCTTTCATCAACAGAGGTCTTTCAAAGGGGGTATGCCCAAAAACAACAACATAACCAGGCATGGGATTTTCTGAAAATATGAACTCATCCCTTATCCAGACGAGATCAAAAGGGTCCTGGCTCTCTAGTGGCACACCAGGTCTCACCCCTCCATGGACCATGAGATAACGCCCATGCAGATGATAATATTTCGTGTTTTCAAAAAACTCCAGTTTTTCCAATACACCTCTCGTACCGTTAAAACTCCTCAGAGTAGAATGAGACCCATTGTAAGCCCATAGAGTACAATCCTTTCCATATTTTACACAATCCAGAAGCATCGCTTCATGATTCCCCCTAAGAAATACTGTTTTCACCCTTTTTGAAAGGTTTATGAGATAATCCACTACACCTTTAGAATCGGGACCCCTGTCAACATAGTCTCCCAGAAAGATCAATTCATCCTCAGAAGAAGGGTTTATCTTCTCAATCAGGATTTCAAGTTCTCTCAGGCAACCGTGTATATCCCCTATAACGTATGTCACCCTACCACCTCTTAGTGGTAAAGCGATATGTACCATACCGTGCTTATGACCACACCCAAGGAAGGACTCATCCACCAGGTTGGATCGAATTTTTTTATTCTCCATAATCTGTAGAGAAATCCTAAAACAAGGGATAGGAAAGCGAAAAGAAATTTACCAGCTAGCATGAAAACGAAGAAGGCCAATCTTTCAGATATTCCTTCGATATCAGACATTTCAGGCACTCCTGGATAGAAATTTCTGAAAATATAGGTGACACCAACGGAGACAACACTCATACCAAGAAGATAGTAAACGAACTCAGGAGACAGATAGGATGATTTCAAAAGATCAAATATCATCAAATTACCGAAAAAAGCTCCTGAAAGGGCTATCAACTCCAGTATATCGACGATCCTCCTTCTTTTCGAATATTTAACCCTCAAAATGTCTATGACAGCGTGAAGAACAAAGAAGGAAATGAAGATCACGATACCTTTTAAGGAGTTAAAGATCGTATCGAAGCAAAAAGCCAAGATAGCGAAAAATGACCATACTATGTGTCCAAATAACTTCAGACCTTTGTATTTCCTTATCTTCTCGTTGTTGGTGAAAGCATGATCAGCCACTACGTGTCCCAAAAGTAAGTGCCATGGTGCCAAAATGAATCACCTCCACCATATCAGATCCTCGAAAACTTCCAGAGCCTCCTTGAAAAATCGCATTCTCTCCATGAATTTTCTCATATTTATAACGGGAATTGAAACATCTATTTTTCCTTCCTCAATGGCTTCTTCATAAACTTTCTCCAACTTTTCGACCATTACATCCATAGCCCATTTTTCATGAACGTACTTCTTTCCTTCCTCTCGCATCCTTTCCAAGAGTTTTTCATCCTGAAGTAGCATTTTCACTTTCTCAGAAAAAGCATCCACGTTTTCCTCGTTTATCAGTAGAGCTCCTCTCCCATTTTCTAAAACATTTTTGATACCCTTCCTGGCTATGGCCACAACCGGTGTTCCAGAACTTAGAGACTCCAGAACCACCAACCCTTGTGTTTCCGTGAGAGATGCGAAAACGAAAATGTCCGCTGCATGGTAGAAATCTACAAGCTCTTCTCTAGGAACACGTCCAGTGAAGATGATGTTTAAGCGTTCTTCTCTTGCCTTCTCTTCGAGTCTTTCTCTTTCAGGGCCGTCTCCCACCATAAGGAGCAGTACCCCTTTTTCCATTCTTTTCATGACTTCCAGCAGGAAAGACACGTTTTTCTCCTTAGCCAACCTTCCAACATAGAGTAGCACCTTTTTCCCTTTCAAGTTCAACATTTTCCTTATGTCCCTTTTTGGTTTGCTGAACGTCTCCGTATCTATACCTGTTGGTA
>QNAV01000073.1:0-5836 GCA_003641585.1 Thermotoga sp.
CATGAAATAACGACGGTTGAAGGTATAGAAAATGAGATGAGAGAATTTGCAGAAAAACTGGCTCAGGAAGGAGCGGATCAATGTGGTTACTGCAGCCCCGGTCTTGTTGTGATGGTCTATGCCTTGAAGAAGATGTACTCGAATCCAACAGAGGAAGAGATAAAGAAATTCTTGATAGGTAACCTGTGTAGATGCAGTGGATACCAGGGTCAAATGAGGGCGATAAAGAAGTTCCTGGGGGTGGGGGAATGAAGGAAGTAAAAAAGTCTGTACCAAAGGTGGACAGCATGGGTTTGATATTGGGCAAACCCGCCTACACCGATGATCTTGCACCAAAAGATGCTTTGGTTGTGAAAGTCCTGAGAAGTCCCCATGCTTTTGCAAGGATAAGGAATATAGATACCTCAAAAGCTTTAAAAATTCCCGGCATAGAATGTGTGTTAACTTACAAGGATTTCCCAAGGATACCTATAACAAGGGCTGGACAGGGTTTTCCTGAACCCTCACCTTGGGATAAATTCGTTCTCGATGAATATGTAAGATACGTTGGTGATGAAGTGGCGGTTGTTGCCGGGAAAGATGAGAAAATTGCCGAGAAAGCTTTGGAATCGATAGAAGTTGATTATGAGGTCTTGGAACCGGTCCTGGATTTCGAAAAGGCAGAAGGACATCCCTCGATAATTCATCCGGAAGATGACATAGAAGGAGCTTACGATCCAAAGAGAAATCTTGCAGCTTATTACGAGATGTCAGTTGGTGACGTTGAAGAAGAGCTCAAGAAGTGTGATGTGATGGTGAAGGAAAGATTCTACACTCAAGCTCAGGCTCACGTAATGATGGAACCCCATTCTGTTTTTTCCTATATGGATCTTCAGGGAAGACTCGTTATAGTCACATCAACTCAGGTTCCATTCCACGTGAGAAGGATCGTCGCAAGGGCTTTAGACATCCCTATCAAAAAAATAAGGGTTGTAAAGCCTAGAATTGGAGGAGGATTCGGTGGGAAACAGGCGATACATGGCGAGATATTCGCAGTGGCAGTCACTTTGAAAACGGGAAAACCAGCAAAGTATGTGTACACAAGAAAAGAGGTCTTTGAAGCAACTTACACAAGGCATCCCATGAGGATAGATGTGACGCTCGGCGCAAATAGAGATGGTACCTTAAGAGTAATAGACATGGAGGTTCTCTCGGATACGGGAGCTTATGGAGAGCATTCTCTGACCACCCTCATGGTTTCAGGCTCCAAGACCCTTCCTCTTTATAACAAAGTGAAGGCCGTCAGGTTCAGAGGGAAAGTGGTCTACACGAATCATGTACCAGCAGGTGCCTTCAGGGGTTACGGAGCAGTTCAGGGGAATTTCGCTCTCGAATCTGCCATGGATATCCTCGCTGAGAAACTTGGAATGGATCCAGTGGAGATAAGGAAGAAGAACATGATAAAAGAAGGAGAGACATCTCCCATATTCAAGATAATGGGTGAGGGAAGAGAAGGGGTTGAAATGGTTATAAAAAGTTGCAAGCTGGAAGAATGTATAGAGAGAGGAAAAAAGATATTCAAGTGGGATGAGAAATTTAAGAAGAGGAGAAGAAACGGTAGCAAAGTTAGAGGTGTTGGAATGGCAATAGCCATGCAAGGTTCAGGTATAGCGAAGATAGATATGGCATCCGCTGTGATCAAACTCAACGATGATGGATCCTTCAATCTCCTCGTTGGTGCAACGGATCTTGGAACCGGTAGCGATACCATACTGGCTCAAATAGCGGCTGAAGCACTTGGAGTTTCTGTGAAAGACATAATCCCTTATTCTTCAGACACCGATCTAACACCTTTCGATAAAGGAGCGTACGCCTCCTCAACAACATACGTCTCAGGGAATGCGGTGAAACTCGCAGCGGAGAAGATGAAGAAACTCATAGAGGAAGAGGGAGCGAAAAAGCTTGGCGTTGATGTCGAAGAAGTTGTGTTCGATGGAAGGGTTGTAAAGACGAAAGATGGAAAGTCTTCGATAACCTTGAAAGAACTGGCAACCATCTTGTACTACACGGAAAACCAAAAGCAACTCGTTGCGAGTGCTTCCTACGTTCCAGATGAGGCCCCCCCTCCCTATATAGCATCCTTTGCAGAGGTTGAGGTGGATGAAGAAACAGGTAAAGTGGATCTGATAGAGTACGTGACAGTTGTAGATTGTGGAACCCCTATAAATCCGAATCTTGTGAGAGTTCAGGTAGAGGGTGCAACCGTTCAAGGTATAGGGATGGCACTTTTTGAAGATGTGAAGTACGATAAGAGAGGAAGGCTCCTGACGAACAACATGATGTTTTACAAGATCCCATCGAGAATGGATTTTGGAAAAATAACGGTGGATATCGTTGAAAGTTACGAACCAACGGGACCATTCGGTGCAAAGAGTGTAGCAGAAGTTCCGACGGATACTCCACCAGCAGCCATAGCAAACGCAATATATAACGCTGTGGGAGTGAGGATAAAAGAACTTCCCATAACCCCTGAAAAGGTTTTTAGAGCGTTGAAGATGAAATCAGAGAAGATATCTTCTGAATCCTGAGAATAGGTTTTGTAATCGTTTATTACCAAGAATAAACATGAATATTTCTGGAAAATGAAGGAAAATGTGCCTTGAAACGTTGGAAGCAGAAAGGTATAAAGTAAGATAGTGAAGAATTTATTTTTGGTTTATATTATTGACAACGTTGTCATTTACCCCAAACCTAGTTGAAAGGAGGGTTTCACATGAGAAAACTTTTCCTGGTACTGTCTCTTCTTGTGGTAATGGCCATAGCGCTCGCCAAACCAACGCTCGTTGTGGTATCGAGGCTCTGGACTCCTCCTTCTGAGAAGGAGTACGTCATAAACGAGATACTCAAACCGTTTGAGGAGATGTACAACTGTAAAGTCGAATTCAAGACACTCGATGACGAAACCATACTCAAACAGGTTGAACTTCAGCAAAAGACGGGAAACATAACAACAGATGTTGTCATAGTTTACTGTGCAAAGATGCCAGAATGGGTGAAGAGAGGATACGTTGTCGATCTAACACCTTACGTGAAGAAATGGACCGATAGGACGTTCCTCAAAGGATTCGACACTATGACTGTCTTCGATGGAAAAAGGTACTTCCTCCCGATAGGAGCAGACGTTTACTTGACTCTCATAAACAAGAAAGCCCTCAAGTACAAACCAGAGGATGTCGATATCCAGAACATAACTTGGGAACAGCTTGCCGATTGGGCACTTGCCGTTGCTGAGGGTGAAGGTGAAGGAAAGTTTGCAGTAACTGGTGTTCCAATGAAGATGTTCATCTACCAGGCTGGATGCGCTGTTCTGTCCTATGGTGGACACTGGCCAAATCTTGACAATCCTGGTGCAATGGCAGCGTTCTACTTGCTCGCCAAGATGAAAGACGCTTTCACACCGGCTGTCCTCACGTATGACGACACGAGGCCACCGATGAAGAGAGAAGAAGCCTGGATGACCGTTACACACTGTGCAAGGGTTGGAGAAGTTTACAAAGGCAATCCAACCCAGTTCATAGTCGCTCCTGCTCCCAAAGGTCCTGCTGGGATCGGTTCCATAGCCGGTACAAGCGGTCTTGCTATAGTGAAGGGGACGAAGAACTTCGAATTGGCTCTCAAGTTCCTTGAATACATAACAAGGCCCGATATAATGCTCAAGGTCAGTAAAGGAACTGGTGGATTCATACCAACAGTTGAAGAAGCGATAAACTACCTTGGAAAATCTCCAGAGGACGAGATCATAGAAAAATCCATAAAGGTCCTCAAAGAAGGAGTCCTAGCCTACATAGAACCCATATGGAAAGATTGGGGACAGGTTAAACTCGTTTACGATGAGATATTCAAGAACATGGTACTCGGAAAAGGCCAACTCGATCCTGACTACCTCGAGAGCATGCAACTCAGAATAGACGCACAGAGGAAGTGATTAAAAAAGCCCAGGGGATATTCCCCCTGGGCATTGCATTCCAGATACGGGTGGTGATCTGATATCGAGAGAGCCGAATCAAGGAAATATTTCTGGAAAAGAGCTATACCTTATTTTCTGATAACGCCAACGATCATCTACTATGCTGTATTCTGGATGGGACCTGTCATCACAGCGGTTATTCTCAGTTTTCGAGATGAGGCAGGAAACTTCACCCTTGCAAATTACCTATACATATTTAAGGATCCTTATTTTTTGAAAGCGGTGATCAACACGGGAATATTCGTCGCTATATCTGTCACACTTGAGTTTGTTGTCGCGTTCTCCCTCGCTTTGCTCATCAACAAGAGGTTCAGAGGCGCAGGAGCTTTCCTATCTTTGGCATTGATCCCTATGACACTCCCACCAGTTGCTGTGGGTGCCATGTGGTCAAGTGGCTTTGCGGTCCATGGATGGATGAACAGCCTCCTCTACAGATTAGGTTTTATAACCGAAGGAGAAAAGATCGTCTTTCTTGGAGGAACCGAATTTCAATCCTTGATGCTGATAATTCTGATTGACGCGTGGCAGGTTATTCCCTTCATGATGATCATCCTCCTTGCAGGTCTTCAGAATCTTCCTAAAGAGAGTATTGAAGCAGGTTATATATTTGGTGCCACGAGGTTCACCGTTTTGAGAAAGATCACGATGCCTATGATGAAACCGAGCATTCAGACTGCTTTGATCTTGAGAATAATATCCGCACTTCAGGTGTGGTTGATAATAGTCATGATCTATGGATATCGAAGAATACCTGTTCTTGTTGAAGAGGTCGTTTTCTATGAAGAAGTGCTCCTTAATTTCTACAGAGTGGCTCTTGCTTACTCTGTGATAGTGTCTGTGATCGTCTCGATCGTTGCGGTGATATATCTAAAAGTTTCAGGAGCTTTTGAAAAAGCTCCTGAATGATTGTGGGAGGAAGATATCGATGGGTAAGAAGAAATTGAAAAAAATCACAACCACAACTCTTTTCTATCTAGCAGTCGCATTCATAGCTGTGGTCATACTGCTTCCTATATATTTTCTGTTTTCCATATCGCTCATGTCGGATCAGGAAGCGTACAACTGGCCGATTCCCATGGCACCTTCTTTTGTTAACAAATTCATAATTATGAAATCCACAGAGTCAGAGGATAAATATGTTCTCAGTGTGTACAGTAAGACCAGGGACGAATACATAACCATCTATGAATCGGCAGATTTTGACGATATGATAAGTTTTGCAGAGAGAAAAACGAACAGTAGAATACCGAAAGATCTTCTTCTTCAAAAAATCAAGGAACTCGAAGACGTATACAGGAAGAACGAGAGTGAGATAAAAGCTGCGGAGGAGGAGTTAAAAGATTTGAATGAAAGGCTAAGAAGTTTGAATTCTCAGATAAGAAAGTACAGAAAGAAGATGGAAAAGATAACTCCGGAGATGACGGAGCTTCAGGAACTCAAAAAATCTCTTGAAGAGAGGGTAAACGAGCTGGAAAGACAAAAAGATGATGTTGAAAGAAGAATAAGTGAATTGACTCGCCGTTTTATCAGCATTGGCTCTGTCAGTTTCACGGTTCCAAAGAATCTTTTTGCAAATTACATAACTTTCTTCAAAGTGACGAGCGACTCCATTCCTGCTCTCATAAGGAGTATTGAAGTTGCCTTGGCAACCATAGGTATTTCACTTGGAATAGGTGGTCCTGCAGGATACGCATTCGCTAGGTACTTCTTCAAAGGTAAAAACCTTTTGAAACTCAGTGTACTCTTCGTCAGGATGTTTCCAGGTGTCTCCATCGCCATGCCCATGGTCATAATCCTCGCAAAGATGGGATTCTACGATAGACCCATAGG
>QNAV01000074.1:0-5828 GCA_003641585.1 Thermotoga sp.
AGACAGAGATCCATATGGAAGCATGGACCGTCATGTAACGCTTGTACCAAACTCGTAAAACTGGGCCTTATAAAGGAGTACGCCAAGGGAAGAATCGTTGTAAGTGGAGCGAACAGATCTGACAGCTGGGGAAAAACCTATTTAAAGTTCCATCAAGGGGTTTATACTCCACTTCTTGAATTCGATAAAAAGGATATAAGAGAAATGTTGGATCACTTTGGTGTTCAGATAAGGAAAATCGGAGAAGCCAGAAATAGAGAAGGTTGTAAGCTGAAGCATCTTCTGAAAATGCTGGTGAAACAAGAATATCACGGACGAGCGGTCTCTGTGGCAAACGAGCTGCTTCTATCCATTCTGGACGAGGAGGGATTCAAAGCAGATTTAGCCAACGTCAAGATAATAGGACCCCTTTCGAAAAATATAGCGCTTGTTAATTTGAAACCTGATCCCCCTGATTTTTTGAAAAACAAAGTGAAAGAAGCTCTGAAGAAGGTGGAAGTGATAGACGAAGTGTTTTTTGTGGATACTCCCATAGAGCTGGACATAGTAGCGAATCCTTCAATATACAGGAATGAATCATCTAGAGAGTGGATATTGAAAGGGAGGTTGCAACCAGAATTTTCTCAGAAGGTTGTTGTGAGATGGAGAGAATCTAAAAACAATAGATTGAGAACTTTTCAGGTTGTGGGATACAGGAGGTGGGAGAATGGAAATAAAGGTTGAAAGGCCAGATGAAAAGAAGTTAGAAGAATTGGGAGTGAAGAACTGGCCCATTTGGGAGAAGGAAGTGAGTGAATTCGACTGGTACTATGATACGAACGAAACTTGTTTCTTCCTTGAGGGGAAAGTGGAAGTTACGACCGAAGATGGAAAGAAAGTGGTCGTGAGGAAAGGAGATCTCGTGACTTTTCCCAAAGGGTTGAAATGCAGATGGAAGGTCATAGAACCTGTGAGAAAACATTACAATCTTTTTTGATCCTTGAAAAACTTCTGTGCTGGAGTAAAATATATTTGCACCACGCTAGGCGGGGGGTTGGCGGTCCCCTGAACCCGAAATCCGCCACATGCGGGGCCGACAGCCCACCTGAGGCCCTCCGGGTCGGAAAACGGCACGACCTGGGGGTGATGAAGGTTGGGTCCCACGCAACAGGGACCCGTGAACCTGGTCAGGCCCGGAAGGGAGCAGCCATAAGCGGGACTCCCTGTGTGCCGTGGGGTAGCCCAGCTGGAGCTTCTGGGTCGTGTACGAGCCGGTTCGGAGAGGTCGAGGGTGGGAGCGTGGTGCATTTCGGTTTCACCTATGTTGAAATTCTCATCGTGCTGTTCCTATCCCTTATCTTCACGTTCGTGTCTCTCCTGCTCATAAGAACGGTGCTGAGGGGATCGTTCCTGGTGATAAACAAGACCCAGAAAATCATGGATAAGATGTTTCTCATAGACTATGTTGGAACGGAATATATGAAAGAGTGCTCTAAATTCCTAGAAATAACGGATGATTCGCTCCATTTCTTGAGTAAATCTGGAAAACGGGTAACATACGTTGTTAAAAACGTGGGAGATACTTGGAAAGTGGTTAGAAAATCGGATGGAGAAGGAAACAACGTTCTGTATGAGGGAAAAGAGCCAGTATCTTTCAGCCTAGTCGAACACCTGTGGCGTTTGAACGTAGGCAAACACTCTTTTGAATTTCCAATCAACCCTTTTTCACGATCTCTTTCATCTTATTCACACCCTCAAGATCACCGAGGACGACCAGAGCATTCCCCGCTTCGATTCTAGTATCTCCCTTTGGGTTGAATATGTAGCTTCCACCCTTTTTCATTGAGATTATGATCAATCCCGTTCGCTGTGGTATCTGAAGCTCCGCCAGGGTCTTTCCAACAACAGGGCTATTCTCCGGTACCTTTATGAGTTCCATCCTCAAATTTCTTTCACCTGAGAACGTGACAACATCCAGGAACGATATAAGATCGGGATTGAGTGCCATCATGGCCATTCTGACTCCTGCTATCTCCGATATGGTAACCACGCTTGTAACACCCGCATAGAGGAGCTTCCTCATAGCGGAAGCATCGGATGCTCTTGAGATTATGTTCAGCCTTGGGTTCATGGTTCTTGCACTCAAAACAACGAAAACGTTTTTTGTATCGTCGGGTAGCGTTGTTACCAAGGATTTTGCACGCTTCACTCCCGCTTTAACGAGTGTATCCTCGTCAGATGCATCTCCAATAATATAGGGAAATTCTTTATCAAAGAGAGTTTCCAGATGTTTTATTTTCTCTTCGTCCACATCGATGACGACAAATGGTTCCCCGGACCTCAGAAATTCTGAAACGATATGTCTTCCCGTTCTTCCAACACCGACGATTATATGATGATCCTTCAGCTTCTCTATCATCTTCATCCTCCTCCTCAAAGTGAGGTACTTTTGTAAGTCCCCTTCCAAGAATATCGAAGTAACACTGGATATGCCATACAGGACGATACTAACGCCACTCAATATGAGTATCATCGAGAATATCTTACCAGCATTGCTTATCTGCTCTGGTAAGCTATATCCAACAGTCGAGATGGTTATAGCCGTCATGAAAAGTGATTCGATGAAAGGCCATTTTTCAATTATCATGTAACCGATGGTCCCAAAAGCAAACACGATGGCAATGAGTCCTATAAACATTATTATTCTTTTGATGAGAAGTCTGTACTCTTCCATATTAGAATATCCCCCTATGTTTTATGAGTGAATATATCAAAATCCATGTTCCGAAACTCACTTTCAAATATATCATGAAATTAGTTGGAACTACTAGATCTATTCCCTGCAAAGATGTTATTATGAAGGAAAGTATAACAAAGAAGAGGAAAATCCTCTCCATGACATGAACACGAAACTTTTCAAGTTTTTTCTCGAAAACATCGAATTCTTCTGTCATACCAAGAAGTAGCAATCCCGTTCCTCCGGCAACACCAGCCGAGAACCCCCCGCCGGGACTTTCGTGTCCCCATAGTGCAAGGTACGCTGATCCCAAGAACACGAAGAAGGATATGTATCTCGTGAAGAGTCTCGTTGAAACATCCTTTATCACTCTTCGATTGACAGGTGGCATCAGGCTGGATGAATGGAGTCCTATACCCAAGATCGCCAATGAAAACACCATGACCTCGAATATGGTGTCGTAGAACCTATTTCTCAGGTAAATCAACGTGACGAGGTTGGGTATAGAAGTCTTCAATTTATCAATTTTCTCGTAATCAACCTTTGAGAAACTTGGAAAGTGCATGATCACAGTTATGAAAAGTACTATGAGGAATACAACTCCTAATACCTTCAGGATAATTCCCCTCCTAGATATTTTTTAATTAGGGTTTTTAGATCTTCTCTTTCTATGAATTCAATGAACCTGTCTCCCATTTCCCCAGCTTTATCCGACACCAAGAAAACGTAATATCCCTTTCTTACACCTTCGGGACTTTCTTTAATCTCACCTTTAAAAGCTTTATCTTGGTATCTGAGAATATCCATCACATTTCCTCCAATGTCCAATAAACGTGTCTCTAAATACTTTATTCCTTCCTCAGATACCAAACCACCACATCCTATATCCACTATTCCTTCCCTGACTGCTTCCATCACTTCTTCTGGTCTCTCAAATTCCATTATCTTTAGAGTGTACCCGTATTCCCTACAGAATCTGTGTATAACCTCGTACTCAAGCCCTATATAAGCATCTTCTCTTTTTTCAAAAAGAATCCTAACCGGTGTCATGCCCACGGTTAAAACACCCGGATTTTTGATGACGAGGATATAGACGAAAGTTGTGAGGAGCGCTCCAAGAAGTGCTTCGGCTATTGCAACGTCTGGTGCACCTAAGAACACATACAAAGCGACTGCCAATATGCTCAGGGCTGTCCTTCCGAGTACTCCCTGTATGAATCTTTTTTGAAACACAGTGTAGAAAGAGATAGCTAGCATCAATAGAATGATAGCCTCTCTCACTTTTTCCCCGTCCTCACATATGTTCTCGCTAGAACATGGGAGAGGAAAGGACTCCAGATTAACACCAGAATCATCATCAGGATTAATTTGAAAACATCCCACCCCTTGAATATCAGGTGAAGGATGATGAGAACCGCTCCAACAGTATCTGAGATTCCTATGAAGTGCAATTTTAAGAAAAAATCCCTTTCTTTGAAAGAAAGAATGGTACCGATTATCATGAGAGAAAAACCTATCCAGAAGAGCATCATTCCTCTCTCCTTCCACTCAGAAAATACGCAAGAAGGACGATGCCAGAACCACTCACAAGAAAGTACATTAGGGCAACATCGTTCAGATAATCCAAAGACTTCGAGAAAGATACGAGGGCTATTAGAAGAGATACTTTGAGTGATAGAGATGAAAGTGCAAGAAGCTTTCCCCAAACCTTTTTTTCAAATATGAGATAGATCACCCCAACCACAACTACTATCATGAATATCTCCAATCATCACACCACCTTGTGAACTGTCATATAACCCTCTTCCGAGTCTATGACGAGGCTTTTGGGCGTCATGGTTATTATCAAAGTTTCTGTCAGTTCCTCCCATTCATCGTATACACTCACACTCTCTATGATTCTTTTTCTACGTGTCTTTAAAATGAGGGAGACAGATTCAAAAAGAGCTTTGGGATAGTAGATGATCGTTTTTAAAATCAGCAGAGATCGTTTGAATCCAGGTATCGCAACTATTCTGTAAGATATAAAGGACATGATGGCAAAGAACAGCAGTGAATTCAAAGAATGGCTCCCTGATAGCGCTATGAGAAAAAGTGTCCCAAGTGTTATTGCTGTAAGAACATCAGCCAAGATATCACCACCGTTAGGATTATGATCATGGATAGAGATACCTCAAGTTCCTCCAGCGCGATCTTTCGTACATTGAATCTACCATACATGGCCAGGTGTATAAATATACCTGCCGAGAATATAAGAATGGATGAGAAGACATATTTAATATCGAAAAACAGAATTCCTAATATGGTGGAAACGGTTAAAAGAAATATGTGGTGGAATGTCATTCGATTCTTGGATTTCCCAACCTTTATGAAAAAGAATTTAGCAAAAGAAGCGCAAGTGCCCACAAACGCTATTTCCAATAATATTTTACTGATGAAGGGAACGTTTTTCAGAACCAGGCTTTTTATGTAACCGGAGGTCCCCGGGAGTCCCGATATGGAAAGACTCGCCAAGATGAGAAAAATCCAGGTATCGAAGTTGAGTCTTTTGATCTCACTCACCTTCCTGGTTGGAAGGTCATCCTTTAGAAGAAAGAGCCACGATTTGAACACTCCATGTGCGAGAGAATAGAGTGGAGCAGTTTTAAAGGAAGATAATATGATTCCCACTTGAGAGAGTGTGTGGTATGAAAGGATCTTTTTGTAATCATCGGAAAGAAAAGCGAATATCACTCCAAGAACCGCTGAGACTGCCCCAAAGTAAGATACAATGTGCTCACTTTTGGAAAATGTTGCAAGCCTTAAAAGAGTGTAGACACCGGTTTTCACAACAACGCCTGATAAGACAGCTGAAACAACTGTTTCTGCTTCAGCGTGGGCCTGAGGTAGCCACATGCTGAACAGAAAAACGCCGCTTCTTATCATAACACCGGTTAACATGAGAGAGAGGGCTATCGTTGGTATGTTCTTTACATCCTGTATGGAAAAAGAATAGTTAGAGCGATACACTATGGCAACACCTACAAGGTATAGATTCATTCCAAGAGATCCCAGAATGATGTATTTCAAAGCTGCCCAGTATTGAGAGATTTTTCTTCCATGTACAATCAGA
>QNAV01000075.1:0-5763 GCA_003641585.1 Thermotoga sp.
GGTTTTGCAAGACCGACGAACACATCTTCTATGATTCTCTTTCTATCAACAGCGTAAGCTATGGCCTTCCTGACTCTTTTGTCATCGAAAGGCTTCTGTGTCACATTTATAACGAGGTACCTTATCTGTGGGCTCGCTCCTTCGTAAACGACAATGTCTTCTCTTCCCTTAAGGTCTATGATGTCTCTCGGATCGAGGTGTCTGTACGCAACGTCTATCTCGCCCGTTTCAAGAGCGAGTCTTAAAGTGGCAGCACTCTCGTAGAAATTGATGATTATGACCTTGGTCTTCGGTTTTTCTCCGAAGAATTTTGGATTCTCTTCCAGAACGATCCTGACGTCTCTGATCCATTCTTTGACTCTGTAAGGACCTGAAGCAGATGGTACATCTTCGTAGAACTCATTTTCAGGGTAAACCTTTGGGTTCACAGGATACGCAACGGTGTATCCGAGGACAGAGATGAATGCTGAGAACGGGTATTTGAGGGTGACTTTGAAGGTGTAATCGTCCACAACCTCGGTCTTTTCAACGACATCAGAAAGCAAGAATGCAGGATCTCCATTCAATTTAATGACCCTATCGAAGGAGTATTTGAAAACATGAGCGTCGATGGGTGTTCCATCTTCAAAAACCGCATCTTTCCTCAGATGAAAAACGTATGTTTTCCCTCCGTCCAGAACATCCCAGCTTTCTGCAAGCATTGGTTTCAGAATGCTGGTTCCTATTTTGTAATCCACAAGCCCCACCATGACGTTCTGAAGGATGTTGGATGAGAAGTAATCGTAACATCTTGCTGGATCGAGGGATCTGATCTTATCGGTTGTCCCCACGACTATGAAATCCTTAGCGAAGACCATAAGAGCCAGTGCAACGATCAAAAAGACGAGGAACTTCCTCATAATAAAACCACCTCCCCAATTATTTGGAATAGATATGACATGCCACCTTATGACCCTCAGAGATCTCAACGAATTCAGGTTCCTTTTTCGAGCATATGTCCCTAGCGTAAGGACATCTCGGATGGAATCTACAGCCATCTGGTGGATTTATGGGATTCGGCACCTCTCCTTTAGGTATTATCTTTTCTTTCTTCTTTTTAGGATCTGGTTCCGGGACGGCAGATATCAAGGCTTTGGTGTAGGGATGAGCGGGATGTTTGTAAATATCCTCGAAATTTCCCACCTCCACAAGCTTTCCGAGGTACATAACCGCGATCTTGTTACAAATGTACTTGGTGGTGGCAAGGTCATGAGTTATGAAGAGCATCGTGAGATTGAACTCTTCCTTCAGGTTTATCAGAAGTTTCAGCAGTTGCGATCTTACAGAAACGTCGAGCATGGCAACGGCCTCATCTGCGACGACAAATCTTGGTTTCATGATCAAAGCCCTTGCTATAACCACCCTCTGTCTCTGGCCACCGGAAAGCTCTCTGGGGTATCTGTTGTAGAATTCTTCAACAGGTTCTAAATTCACCTTCTGTAGCATCTCATAGACCATCTTCTTCCTTTCATTTTTACTACCGATCTCATGTATGTCCAAAGGATGTTTTATAGCGTCTCCTATCTTCATGTAAGGATTCAGAGATGCCATGGGATCCTGAAATATTATCTGAATGTTCTTTCTGAACTTTCTCAATTCTTCCTTCGAAAGATTGAGTAGGTTTATGCCATCGAACATTATTTTACCCTCAGTTGGTTCTATGAGTCTCAAAACGAGTCTTCCCGTTGTCGTTTTACCACTTCCCGACTCTCCAACCAATCCCAGGGTTTCTCCTTCTTCGATTTCGAAGGAGATACCGTCGACAGCTCTCACAAACTCTTGTTTTTTTCCAAGAAGGGCCTCAACGAACGTTCTCTTAACTGGAAAATGTTTCTTCAAGTTCGATACTTCAAGTAGTGCCACCCTTTCCCTCCTCATAAATCCAGCATTTCACCTGCGTTCCATCAACATCGAAAATAGGCGGTTCTTTTTCCCAACATATTTTCCTGGCTTTTTGGCACCTTGGTGCGAATCTGCATCCTTTAGGCGGATCAACAAGGTCAGGAGGACTTCCAGGTATGAACCTAAGTTCTCTATCCTCTACGTTGGTGTTCGGTATGGATTCCAAAAGAGCTTTGGTATAGGGATGCTTCGGCTCGTAATATATTTTCTCACTTTTTCCCAGCTCCACCAAATGTCCGGCGTACATGACTCCTATCCTATCAGCCATCTCTGCAACAACTCCCAAATCGTGTGTTATGAGAAGCATCGACATCTTGTATTTGTTTTTGAGATCTTTCAGAAGCTCGAGTATCTGGGCCTGAACTATGACGTCAAGTGAGGTTGTTGGCTCATCTGCTATGAGCATTACAGGATTCAAAACTATAGCGAGGGCTATCATAACTCTCTGCCTCATTCCACCGCTGAATTGAAAAGGGTAATCCCTTATCCTTGATTTGTCTATCCCCACACTCTCTAGAGCTTTTATAGCCATTTCCATTGCTTCATCCCTTGTGAGATCCGGTCTGTGAGTCAGGATCGTCTCGATGAAATGATCCTCTATCTTCATTATGGGATTTAAAGAAGTCATGGGATCCTGGAATATCATCGAAACCTTGACACCTCTGATCTTCTGCATCTCCTTTTCTGGTTTCGAGACTATCTCTTCCCCATTCAAAAAAATCTTTCCTTCGACGATGGCGTTATTTGGCAGTATCTTCAAAAGGGTACTACCGAGTGTGGATTTTCCACAACCAGACTCCCCAACGAGTCCTATCGTTTCCTCTTCGTTTATTGAGAAAGTCACGTTATCTACAGCTCTCACAAGACCTTTTTCGGTTCTATAATAAACCTTCAGTTTTTCAACAGAAAGAACCGTGCTCATCCCTTTCTCTCCCTTATAGTTGGATTCAGGTATTCATTCAAACCCTCGCTGAACATCGAAAATCCCAGAACAACCGTTACTATCGCAAGTCCTGGGAAGAGGATCCCCCACCACGCTCTGCTCAGGACGAATCGCTGACCGTTGCTCAGATCGAATCCCCAATCAGGAGTGGGTGGAGCTATTCCAAGGCCCAAAAAACTTAGTCCTGCTTCTGTCATTATGGCATCTGCAAGGTTCATGGAGAGAACGACCACTATGGATGGTAAAACGTTGGGAAAAACGTATTTTATCAATATCTCCCAATTTTTGGCTCCTATGGCCTTCGCTGCCTCAACATAAAGTTCGTTTTTAACGCTTGCAACTTGATTCCTTATGACTCTGTAGTAAGTTGGCGCGTAGACAACAGCTATAGATATGGCTATGTTGACCATACCGGGTCCTAGAACAGCTGCTATAGCGATGGCGAGTATCAAGCCAGGGAAGGAATATATGGCATCCATTATGAGTGTGAGAATTCTGTCCAGCACACCTCCCAAAAAGCCTGATATGAGACCAAGGGGTATACCGATGAGGGATGCTATGAGAACGGCAAGGAGAGCTATGGAGAGGGCTATTCTTGCACCGAATATCACGCGACTCAGGATGTCTCTCCCAAGGTTATCCGTTCCGAAAAGGAACTTACTTGAAGGTGGTTGCATGGCTCTTCCAACTCGAACGGTCGGATCATAAGGTGCTATGAAAGGAGCGAATATCGCGAGGATCAGGTAGAATAGCAGAATCACGAAACCTATAAAGGTTAAAGTACCTGTACTCGTTCTGAACGTTCTGGACAGCCCTTTACCTATACGGTATGCCAGACTTTTTTCGATTGTACACACCCCCTGGATATGATAACCTTTCTTTGAACATTATCATACAACAACTTTATTGAATTTTGCAAGCATTCAGGAGATTTTCGAAGAAATTACTTTTTTATCCCTCGTGAAAACCGATAATCGTATCTTTTAATGATATATCGGGATTAATCATTTTTTGAAATCTGACTATAATTATAGTCAAGGGGGATGAAAAAGTGAGTATACTGGACACGAAATTCTACAGCCTCGCGGAAGCCAAAGCAAAATTTTCAAGAGTGGTTGAAGAGGCCAAGAATGAAGATATTATTGTGACAAAAAATGGCATACCAGCAGCCGTGGTCGTTGAATACGGAAAGTACCTTTCTATGGTGAAGTTTCTCGAAGAAATTCTTGACATCTATCTTCTGGATATAGGAAATATTCCGGAATATCTGGAAATGAAAGAAAAATTTTTTAAATATAAAAAAGAAAAACAGGAGGTGTGAAGATGGCAGAGGTAGTCTTGGAACATCTTTGGAAGATATACGATAACGGAGTCGAGGCTGTGAAAGATGCTAATCTCACAGTTGAAGACAAGGAGTTTGTGGTACTTCTTGGACCTTCGGGTTGTGGGAAAACGACGACTCTCAGATGTATAGCTGGGCTTGAGGAAATAACAAAAGGAAAGGTCTACATCGATGGAAAAGTTGTGAACGATGTTGAACCCAAGGATAGAGACATAGCGATGGTCTTCCAGAATTACGCACTCTACCCTCACATGACGGTTTATGATAACATGGCATTCGGTTTGAAACTCAGAAAGTTCCCGAAGGATGAGATCGAAAGAAGGGTCAGAGAAGCTGCAAGGATCCTTGGAATTGAGGAGCTCCTTGACAGAAAACCAAGACAGCTCTCTGGTGGTCAGAGACAAAGGGTTGCCGTCGGAAGGGCCATAGTTAGAAACCCAAAGGTTTTCTTGTTCGATGAGCCTCTTTCGAACTTAGACGCAAAACTCAGGGTTCAAATGAGAAGCGAGCTCAAAAAACTCCATCACAGGCTGGGAGCGACCGCCATATACGTCACGCATGACCAGGTGGAAGCGATGACGATGGCCGACAAGATCGTGGTCATGAAAGATGGTGTGCTACAGCAGATAGGGTCTCCCCACGAGATATACAACCACCCAGCGAATATATTTGTCGCCGGTTTCATAGGAAGTCCTCCGATGAACTTCATAGATGCAAAAGTGGTTAGAGGAGAAGGTGGTTTGTGGATCCAAGCATCTGGTTTCAAAGTCAAGGTTCCCAAAGACAAAGAGGATAAACTTGCGGATTACATAGATAAGGACATAATATTCGGTATAAGACCTGAGAACATCTACGATAAGATGTTTGCCTACGCTCCATCACCTGAAAACACTGTAACGGGTATAGTGGACGTCGTCGAACCCTTGGGAAGTGAAACCATACTCCATGTTAGAGTTGGAGAGGATAGGATAACCGCAAGGGTCGATCCCAAAACCCAAGCAAAGGAAGATCAGCAAATAGATCTTGTCTTCGATATGACGGTGATGCACGCTTTTGATAAGGAAACAGAAAAAGCGATAATATGATCAGAAGGTGTGAAATGGAATCCCCCCTCTTACGAGGGGGGTTTTCTTTAAAAACTTTCTGTAGAGAAGGTGTGTCCAGAATGAGATGGATTCGTTGGATCGCACGTGGCGTTGGATTGATAGCTTCTATATACTGGTCTGTTCCTATAATTGGTGGACTCATATCCGATAATAAAGGAGATTTTTCTTTAGAAGGATTCATATTGGTTATGTTGATCTTTCTCATAATTTTTGGCTTTATCCTGGCCTGGCTTGAAAAATGTATCGGTGGATCGATCATGGTAATTGGTTCTGCAGCACTGTGTATTTTTGCATATCTAACAGCTGGTCATAATAAGTCGTTGGCCGTTCTATCCTCAGGTGTTCCTTTTTTGTTATCTGGTGTGTTATTTCTAATATATTTCAGGTTTAAGTGAATCTTTCATATCAATCTTGGGATCTCAATACTATCA
>QNAV01000076.1:0-5760 GCA_003641585.1 Thermotoga sp.
AGTTTGTTGACAGCTATTTTCACAGCTTCTTCCACCATATCTTCAGGCTTGAAACGTCTGAAAAGCTCTCCCCATCCACCAGTTGCACCGACTGAGAAGAATCCTGTTTCCATCTCTCCATTGGAGGATGCAACTACGTATACGACGGCGTCAACCTTTGAATCTTTATAAATGACACTCGTTCCATATGAGGTTACGATGACCTTTTCATCGATCATCTCCGTATACCTTGCAAGGGTGGATGCGACCTTGCTGCTGAGCTTCCTAGGGCTTTCATCCAATTTCCGAACCAGTTCGATCTTCTCATCCAGGGAGATCTCTTCAAGAGGTCTTGTTTTTTCTACCTTCAGCACCCCCCTTTTCGGTCTTGTTGTTAACCTATCGACAACTTTCTCTTTCAAACCTTCTCCCATTTTCGCGGAATTGAAAGCTTCTTTTATAGTCTTATATATGGAATCTTTTGAAATGTCCGTTGTCGAAGAGAAACCCCAGATTCCATTGACCCACACGCGAACTCCCACACCTGCTATCCTTCCAGATTCAACGTTCCTTATTCTTCCATTCTGAAAGGAGATCTGTCTTGTCTTTCTTGAGTGATACCTAAGCTGTACAACACCTTCCACCGCATCAACCAGTTCCTCCAGCATACCTCTGATTTCTTCAGTATTCATACTCTTTTGCGCCTTTCAAAAAGGCGCATGATTCACCTCCTTGAATTGAGGATATCTTCCACTAACCTATTATATGTTTTTTCACTCGGTTGAGAAAACAGCCATGATCTTTTTCGGAGAATTAATGTACAATTCTAAAGGATTATCTGTGTACTCTTCTTTAACGTAATTCCCACATCGAATTTGACAATACTTTCCTGAAAACACCTAATTTTTGTGTCTGTTATGCAATCACCTAATTCTATCTCCGGCAATCCCTCTTTCCCAAAGGCAACAGTCGAAGTTGAAGGTGACGTCCAAGATCACCATAGCGGTGAAACCAAATGTGAGATCAAGCATTACAAGATCGGTATTCCCGCTCCTTCGATAGAATCTCGATGTTCTCCCGACTAGGGAGTCGCAGGAAAGAACATATGGGAGAGACTTCGACACTTTTTATCAGGATTTCATTATATTGTCTCTTGATCAAAAAACAATGTTAACTTTTCCTTGACTCGCATCCATTTCGACAATTGCACCGAAAGGCAACGTGTACTTGAAAAATTTACCATGGAATGATGGAAACCCAAGGAAAGCAGGTATTTTGAGGTACGACACGTAGTTTCTCAATATATCGATGATATTCTTCTTAATATCTCCCTTTCTTATTCTGGTGAACCCACCTACGATGAGCCCTTTTATGTTTTCAGAAAGGTAGCTATGGAATATCTTCCAAAGCATCCTATCAATGGAATCTAGAGATTCGTTGACATCCTCGAGGTACAAGATCACATCTCCCTCTATTTTCAAAAGATCCATCACGGTCACAAACAACGAAAGATTCCCTCCAACAAGCCTTCCAGATGCCTTCCCTGGATATATCGTCAGGTGATTAATGAGTTTTCTGTACTCATAAACCTGCCCAGTTACCACTTTGAGCATCTCTTCTCCTGACCTTTCATCGTACCCAATGTCACACACCATGGGACCATGATACGCAATCTGTCCATTGGAAACCTTCCAAAGAAGCAGCGCTGTGATATCGCTGTATCCGCATATCGGAGTTGGAGAAGGTGAAGGAAGGTGATCCAAGAGTCTGTATGATCCATTCCCACCTCGTGAACACAGTATCAGATCACACTCGTTCATCATCTTAACAAGCTCTTTTGCTCTCTCTTCGTCGCTTAACTCCTCAAAACAACTTCTACCGATTATAACCGAAAAGCCCTTCCTTCTTAAGAAACTTATGCCTCTTTCAAACGCTTCTCTATCCTCTGGAAGGGATGCGGGAGATACCACACCGATTTTCAAAGCACTCTTCCCACCTTCCTCAGGGATTTTCTCAAAAATCTCTCGTAATCATCTCTTGGTTCTAGTATAGATGAGATGACGATCCTTCCATACTTCCCTGATGAGTGAATCATTTTCCCCTCACCTATATACATTCCAACGTGTCCTGGAAAGAACATGAAATCACCTGGTTCTACCTTATCCAGGGATACCTCTTTGGTGAAATTTTCCAATTGATCTGTATCCCTTGGAAGACCCTTACCCTGAAAGTCGTAGAGTCTGTTCACAAATCCAGAGCAGTCGAACCCGAAGTTGCTGGTTCCTCCCCAAAGGTAAGGAACACCTGTGAATTCTAAAGATAGCTTGACTATGTCATCATTTTCCAAGTTTCCAAGGATTTCTATTTCGAAGTGATCCCCATTTGGAAGCACATAGCCTCTTTCATCACGTCTCAAATGCGAGCAGAAGGGTATCACCATCTTCGAAGAGCCATGGATCCTTCCAAAAAGTCCCCTCAGTTTCTCCATCCTCAATTTTCCATAGTCAACATACTCGTTCTCTGACATGAAAAAGAGTCCTTCGTTTTTCACATTTCCTATGTACCCTGTCCTTAGATCTTTCACCAGCGAATAATCCTTCCCCACAGAGAGGATCTTAACTTCCTCTCCAAAAATGAGTTGATGCACTCTTTCGCTTCTAAACCGAGGATCTTTCCTCACATCCAAAGTGGGAGATACAACGATGCCATATTTCATATCTTCTGGGACGAACTCTTCAAGGACCATCACCGAGAACCCATAATCCGGATACCTTTCCTTCAATTGGCGTAATGTCTCAAAGGTATCGACTTTTCCCACTATCCTCTCATCAAAAATACGGATATCCATGAAGCATGTCCTCTCATCAATCATCTCACCACTCCTTAACTGAAAGTGACATCCAGAATCATCATAGTGGTGAAACCAAGCATGAGACCGAGTGTTGCAAGATCGGTGTTTCCACTCCTTTGAGATTCCGGTATCAACTCCTCAACTGTGACGTATATCATCGCTCCAGCTGCAAAACTCAGAGCGTAAGGCAAAATCGCGTGGGATGCTGTAACAGTCAATGCTCCCAGAATACTCGCGATGGGCTCGACAACACCCGAGAGTTGTCCATACCAAAAACTTTTGAACACGGAGAGCCCTTCCCTTCTTAGCGGCATGGAAACAGCCAAACCTTCTGGAAAATTCTGAATACCTATACCCACTGCCAGAGATATGGCTCCAACCAGCGTTGTGAATTCCATGTTCGATGCGAGAGCTCCAAACGCAACACCAATTGCCAATCCTTCAGGGATGTTATGAATCGTTATAGCAAGAACGAGGAGAGTAGTTCTCTTGAGGTTTGTTTTTATACCTTCTGCTTCCTCCATAGGAAATCCAAGATGCAGGTGTGGAAGGATCCTATCTATTCCCCAAAGAAACACCCCACCAAGGAGAAAACCCGTAGCAGGAGGAAGCCATGATGGTACATTCATACTTTCAGATATTTCTATGGCTGGAGCAAGCAACGACCAGTAACTCGCCGCTATCATGACCCCCCCTGAAAAACCAAGCATGGTATCCAACAACTTTCTATTGACTTCCTTTGTGAAGAAAACCATTCCAGCTCCTAAAGCCGTCATGAACCAGGTGAATATCGTAGCTACTAACGCTTGTAAAGCGGGGGGAAGCCCCCGCATGAACTCCACCATGGTGGATCCTCCAATTATTAGCTTTTCTTAAAACAGAACCACCAATCGTAACATTCATATTCTTCGAGTCTCTTTTTAGCCGTATCCACATCTGAAGCTGGTGGTATTATAACCTTATCACCTATCAGTTCGTTATTCGGCCAGTTTGCAGGTATGGCAACACCTTCTTTATCGGAAAGCTGGAAACCCTTTATCATTCTCAAAATCTCATCCATGTTTCTTCCAAGCTCCTGGGGATAGTAGAGAATCGCTCTGATGATACTTTTGGGATCAACTATGAAAACGGCTCTTACTGTGTTCGTTCCCTTTCCAGGATGTATCAATCCCAGCATACCTGCGACCTTTCCCGTGTCATCCGCTATTATAGGAAATTTTATCTCCACTCCTAACTTTTCTTTTATCCACTCCACCCACTTCATATGGGAAAATACCTGATCGATGCTGAGACCTATGAGCTCTGTGTTCAACTTTTTGAATTCATCGTACCTTTTCTGGAAGGCCACGAATTCCGTCGTGCATACTGGTGTGAAATCTGCTGGATGGCTGAAGAACACGAACCATTTCCCAGAAAAATCATCAGGTAGTTTCATCTTACCATGAGTCGTTTGAACTTCCAGTTCAGGGAATCTGTCTCCTATGAGTGGAAATTTTTTCTCCTCCATAACAAAACACCTCCTGAGAGTTCTTTGTGAATCATCTATAGATTCTAACGACTTTATATCAAGTAATTATTACATGTATGTAATTATTTCAAATCTTTTATGGGGTAAAAAATATATTATTTCCCCTCTTCCAAGCATTCCCTGCAAATTCCTCTGAAGTAAACATGGCATTCCATGATTCTATGCCCTTCAATTTCCTTCAGGTTGAAGATAGAAAGGTCCATGTCCAGGTCATATACCTTGCCACATTTCAAACACTTAAAATGAGCATGAGGTTTCGTATTTATGTCGTACCTACTTTCTGTTCCTTCAACTGTGAGTTCTGTTACTATACCTTTATCCATGAAAAGCTTCAGCGTGTTATATACGGTCGTTTTAGAGAGAGTTGTGATTTCTCTTGAAAGGTGTCTATGTATCTCTTCAACTGTCGGGTGAGTTCTGTTCTTGATCAAGTATTCCAGAATCTTGAGTCTATGAAACGAAGGAAATATCTTTTTCTCCTCCAATATTTTCTTCAATTCTTTCAATTTCAACACCTCTTTTCATTGTTATTTAAAGATTTCTCCTGTTTCTCTATACCACAAAATTAGATCCAGATGATCCAAAGGAATTTTAACATGTTTTGAAAATCTCCTCATATCATTTTCTATGGTTAAATATTTCCTTTTGGATAAAGATTTTGGAAATTCTCCTATCACTCCCAGCAATCTCAAATTTTTCAGAACATGTCTATCGAGTATGGTTATATCCCCTCCAAAACCTATGTTTCTCAGAAAGTGACTTGCTTCTTTGTATCCCAATCCTTTTATATTCTCAACAAGCCATTCCCTTGTGAAAAAGACATCATTTTTAAGAAGTCGCCTTAATTGATCCTTTATCCTGATATCACCCTTATCTGCAAATTTTTCCCGTGCTTCCACAATGTATACGGCTTTCCTCTTCTTAAATCTAACACCACCCAGTTCCTTAAGGATTTCCTTCTCAGAACCCTGAAAGAGCACATCCTTTGCTGTGAGCCTTTCGATAGCCTTCCAGCAGATTCTAGCTTTCGACTGGGGTGTCAGAAGACAGAAAGCTAGCTCCATGAATATCCTCTTATCATCTCCCTCTTCCCAAATTTTTTTGAACTCCTGTAGCCTTTTCCTTATATCACCCCCGATGGATCTGTATATCTCCTGCAACTCTTTTATTCTGGCTTCGTCGTACATAGAGTCTTCTCCTCCTTCAAGCTCTGACCTACTCCCGATCCCCTAAAGGGGAAGGGATTCTTAGCTGATTTCTCTGTCATCGGCCACAAAAACCTTTATTATACCTTTCTTAGCTGCCTTTACTATCTTTTCAGTAAGAGTCGAAGAACCGAAGAGAGAGCTCTGGCATATGCTTCTTCAGATAAGTTACCGCGTAATCTCCTATCTGAACACCA
>QNAV01000077.1:0-5735 GCA_003641585.1 Thermotoga sp.
AAAGTGGTGATAATGGAGGGATGCACCCACAGGCCTTTAACTGAGGATATAGGACGTGTGAAGATACCAAGGTGGCTTGTTAACCATACAGGGGCAAAGATCGAATTCAAAGTCATTGCAGGGAAAGAGTTTCCTGACGTTGAAGAGCTGGAAGGAGCAAAACTCATAATACACTGTGGAGCGTGTGTTCTCAACAGATCGGCCATGATGAGAAGGGTTAGGATGTCGAAAAGATTGGGTATCCCCATGACCAATTACGGTGTTACGATCTCTTATCTCCACGGTGTTTTGGATAGAGCGATCAGAGTTTTCAAAAAGGAAGTGGAAGTGTGAGAATTGAAAAAGATTACCTTGGAGAGCTCGAGATAGATGATGAGGTGTACTACGGCGTTCACACGAAGAGAGCCCTTTTGAATTTTCCAGAAACGGGCGAGAAGATGGACGAAAGGTTCATATGGGCTTATTTCATGGTGAAAAAGGCATGTGCCATTCTGAATGGAGAACTGGGATACATCAATGAGAAGATAAGGGATGCTATAGTGAAAGCGTGCGATGAATGGGAAGAGCTCAGGAAACACGTTGTTGTCGATCCTCTTGTTGGAGGTGCTGGAACTTCCATAAACATGAACATAAACGAGGTCATCGCAAACAGAGCTACGGAAATCCTCGGAGGGAAAAAGGGAGAATACCTGGTTCATCCCATAGATCATGTGAATCTTCACCAATCCACGAACGATACCTTTCCAACGGCTGCGAAGATCTCTGTTATCGTGAGACTCAGAGAACTCATCGAAGGTGTGATAAAGCTCCAAGAGGCTGTTCAAGAGAAGGAAAAGCAATTCTACAGTATAAGAAAACCTGGAAGAACTCAACTCATGGATGGTCCCCCCATAATGTTGGGACAGGAATTCGGAGCCTTTGCAGATGCGTTGGCCAGAGACAGGTGGAGGCTCCACAAGGTTGAGGAGAGGATCAGGAGTGTGAACATAGGAGGGACAGCCATAGGGACAGGAATAGGAGCTCCGAAGGATTTCATACTCAAGATAACTGAGAAAGTTAGAGAAGTGACGAAGGTGAAAATAGCGAAAGCTGAGAATCTGATAGACGCTACACAAAACTGGGACGTTTTCTCAGAGATCCATGGTCTTTTGAAATCGCTCGCCGTGAACCTTTACAAGATATCGAACGATATAAGACTCCTCTCAAGTGGCCCGAATACTGCGATAGGTGAGCTCATCCCTCCCAAAGTTCAGGCGGGAAGTTCCATAATGCCTGGAAAAATAAATCCTGTGATACCAGAGTATGTGATGCAGCTCTGTCATGTTGTCTTTGGAAACGACGTCATAATAACCCATTGTTGCTCTCTTGGAAACCTGGAATTGAATCAATTCGCTCCCGCCATCGTTCATTTCACCCTGAAATCATTGAAACTTCTGAACAAAGCTTGCCTTTCACTCAGGGAATACGTTTTGAAGATAGAAGCTAACGCCAAGCGATGCGAGGAGAATCTGAAGAGATCCACATCGAATCTCACACCACTCATAAAAATATTCGGATATGAAGAGGTTTCAGAGGTCATCAGAAAAACGAATTGGGATTTCGCAAAGACCTTGAAAATTTTAGCGGAGAAACATGACATGTCCTATGATGAACTTTTGAAAAGATTGAATCTGAGGAAAATGACAGGCCTTGGATATGCTCTGTAAAAGTTTCAAAATTCAGTGAAAAGCTATGTGGTGAGAAGATATAAGCATATACTGAAGAATAATCGATAGAAATCGGGGATAATCTTCAAAAATGGATTTTGATGATTTGTTGGTAATTTTTTAATATATCTAGATGGTGATTCAACTATTATTTTTTGCCTATTTATTGAGAATTGATTCATCTTACCTAAGAAGGTGTAAAAAATGAGAATACAATCAGAGAATCTGAAAAAGAATGTAAAGGAAAGAATGCTGGAAGCAGCTGAGCAACTTTTCGCCGAAAGGTGTTTCAGTGATGTTTCCATCCTCTCGATAACGAGAAAAGCCAACGTCAGCAACGGATCGTTTTATAGATATTTCTCTTCTAAAGAAGATATTCTGAAGGAAATTGTTGAAGAAGCTTTCAACAGGCTCGATGTTTCGTTGAAGGTACGAGGAAAGTGCTTGGAAAGTAAATTGATGAGATTGATAGAGGACTACCTATATTTCGTGGAGGATAACACTCTCCTGTGCAAAGTTCTCCATGAGGCGGAATACATAGAAACGAGTATCTTTAAAAATCTGAAGAGGATTCTCATGGGGAAACTATCTGAAATTGGTTTTAAAGCTGACGAAACCGTTTTCTGGTTTTTCTGGGGATCTATAAGGTTTTTTGCAGTATGGTCCTATTTTTGGAAGAAAAAGGCCATAGATGAAGATAATTTCAGAGATCTTATGGATTTCCTATTCCATGGTGTGGATCCTGATCAGCATCAACTCGATTTGGGAGTCTTCAATGTCACCATAGAGCCTGTTGAGCTTGAACAAGATACCACGAAGATGAAGATACTTCAAAGTGCCGAAAAGCTTTTCGGTGCTTTTGGATACAAGAAGACACAGATCTCAGATATAACGAAAAATGCCGGATTCGCTCAAGGTACCTTCTATCTCTATTTCAAAACGAAGCAGGATGTGTTGAAAGAACTCGTCATCAGAACTAACAAGGCTTTTCGAAAAACATTAAAAAACGTGATATCCAATTTCAAGGATAGAAGAGATGCGGAAATAGCAGGATATTACGCCTTTCTGAAATTTTTTAGAATGCATCCCGATATGTACAAAATCGTTCGAGAAGCGGAATTCGTGATACCTGAAACGAGCCTTTGGTATTACGAGAAAATTCATCAAAGTTATCTGAAACCGCTGAAGGAATCCATGGATAAGGGGCAACTGAGGCTGATCAAACCTGAAAACCTGGCAGTTTTCCTTATGGGTATCGGTCACTTCATGGGAATGGAGTTGATCGTCTTTGAAAAACACTCTGAAGAGGATTTCAAAAAATTTTTGATGGAGCTCTCTCCAACTCTTTATAAAGGCATCAAGGGGGGATGAAATGAAGTGGGGAAAAGAATATGAAATGAAAAAAGTGAGTATTGAAGAGATCCTTAGAATTCTTAAACCCGGTATGACGATAGTTGCAGGTATGACACCCATGGAACCTCAACTTTTCCTTTCACATCTTCATAAAGCCAATGCTGATAACGTTTCTATTTTCACGTGTCTGAACATCAAAGACTACGATTTTTACCTTGACGAAGCTTACGAAGGAAGATTTATAAACAATTCCTGGTTCTATGGACCATCAAATCGAGAGGCCGTTAAGAAGGGTATCAAAACGGTTACCTACGTTCCAAACAATCTTCATCAAGCTGGTACCAACCTGATATCCTCCAGGAAGATCGATCTTTTCGTTGGTGTTGCCTCACCTATGGACAAAAATGGTTTTCTCACGCTCTCTGCAAGTGTAGTTTATGAAAAAGATGTACTAGAAGCTGCCGAGATGGTAGTTCTTGAAGTCAATCCAAATGCTCCGAAGACACATGGTGATACTCACGTTCACATAAGGGATGTGGACTTTATTGTGGAGGTTGACTATCCTCTTCCTGAAATTTCTCCAGTTGAACCCACCGATGTTGAGAGGAGAATAGGGGAAAACATCGCTAACCTGGTAGAAAATGGTTCCACGATACAGCTCGGAATAGGTGGGATACCGAATTCCGTTGCTTTGTTCTTAAAAGACAAAAAAGATCTGGGGATCCATACAGAGATGCTCACGGACTCGATGATAGATCTCTTCGAAATGGGAGTTATAACGAATAAGAAGAAAACGCTATGGCCTGGTAAATTCATCTGTACTTTCGCTTACGGCTCTAAAAAAATGTACGAGTTCATAGATGACAACCCCGCCGTTCTCTTTTTAAGAGGTAGGTACGTTAACAACCCATACATCATCGCTCAGAATGAAAAGATGGTGAGTATAAACACGGCGATCATGGTGGACCTCACAGGAAACGTTTGTTCAGAAGCCGTAGGTACAAGACATTACAGTGGAACAGGAGGACAACTCGACACCCACAGAGGAGCGGTGATGAGTCGTGGAGGGAAAGGAATAATCGCTTTGAGATCCACGGCCAAGAATGGTACAGTGTCGACAATCGTTCCCTTGCTTCCAGAGGGATCTCCTGTGACCGTTCCAAGGCAAGATGTGGATTATGTGGTAACAGAATACGGAGTGGCGCATTTACGAGGTAAAACTGTCAGAGAAAGGGTGCTGGAGCTCATCAACATAGCCCATCCAGATTTCAGAGGTTTTCTCAAGAAGGAAGCTCGGAAAATTGGATACCTGTGAGGTGAAAGCGTGAAGGATGTTTTCATACTTGGTGCCAAAAGGACCCCCATTGGAACCTTTGGTGGATCTTTGAAGGATATCCCAGCCCCCAAGCTAGCGGCTTTGGTAATTAAAGAATCTTTGAAGCAGGCAAAAGTCTCCCAGGAAGAAGTGGATGAGGTCATAGTTGGAAACATCCTGATGGCAGGACAAGGGATGGGACCAGGAAGACAGGCTTCGATCTATGCAGGAATACCTTCTGAGGTTCCCGCCTATACCGTTAACATGATGTGTGCAAGTGGTATGAAATCCATAATGATAGGTTCAACAGACATCGCTCTGGGTGAGGCGGATCTGGTTGTTGCTGCTGGAATGGAGAACATGTCCCAGGCCCCTTTTTTGGTTCCATACAAAGTGCGATTCGGTGCCAAATTCGGGAATATGGAGCTTTTAGATCATATGATATGGGATGGCCTCAGGGACGTCTTCAACGGTATCCACATGGGGTTAACAGCGGAGGTGTTGGCAGAAGAATTCGAAATAACTAGAGAGGAACAGGATATGTTCGCTTATGAGAGCCAGATGAAGGCAAGGAAAGCCATAGAAGAAGGGAGATTCAAAGAAGAGATAGTGCCAGTCGAAGTCGTTGAGAAGAAGGAGAAAAGAATTTTCAGTATCGATGAGCATCCAAGACCCAACGTGACTCTCGAGAAACTTTCAAACCTCAAGCCTGTGTTCAAAGAAGGCGGAACCGTGACAGCTGGAAACGCGAGTGGCATAAACGACGGGGCCAGCTCTGTTATTCTCGCAAGTGAAGAATTTGTCGAAAAGAAAGGGTTGAAACCTCTTGCAAGAATCGTGGCGTGGTCTCAAGCAGCTGTTGACCCTCTGAGAATGGGACTTGGCCCTGTTCCGGCAACCGAAAAAATCTTGCAAAAAGCGAAACTCAGTTTCCAGGATTTAGAGCTCATAGAGTTGAACGAAGCCTTTGCCGCTCAGAGTTTAGCTGTTATTAAAAAATGGTGCGAGATCTTTGGCGTCTCCAAAGATTGGATCATGAGCAGATTGAACGTCAACGGTGGTGCAATAGCGCTGGGTCATCCCATAGGAGCGAGTGGAAACCGAATAGTTGTAACGTTGATTTATGAGATGAAGAGAAGGAATCTGAAAATAGGGCTTGCAACTCTATGTGTTGGTGGAGGAATGGGTACATCCCTCCTGATTGAGATGCTTTAAGGAGGTGATAGTGTGAGGCTCAAGGATAAGGTAGCGATAATAACAGGGGCAGGAAGAGGGATAGGGAAGGAAGCGGCTAGATTGTTTGCGAAAGAAGGGGCAAGGGTGATAGCATGCGATGTTATGGAGGAATGGGTGAAGGGATT
>QNAV01000078.1:0-5722 GCA_003641585.1 Thermotoga sp.
ATCCTCGATGGAGGGAAAGTTTACAAATTCTACATCAGGAAAGGTGTCAAATTCCATGAAGGAGGAGACCTCACACCCGAAGATGTCGAATACAGCTTCGAAAGAGGTTTGATACTTGATCCTGCCGCAGGTCCAATGTGGATGCTCTGGGAAGCTTTATTCGGTGTTGATTCTCTGGAAACGTTCGTTGAAAAAGTCGTGGGGAAGCCATACAGTGAGCTTTTTGATGAAAATGGAGAACCTCTTCCCGAGTACAAAGATGCCCTCATAAAGGTTTACACAGACTACATAGACCCCGCGATAGAGGTAGAAGGAGATGCCGTGGTTATAAAACTTGTGAGGCCGTTCGCACCCTTCATGAACATAATCGCACAGAGCGCTAACTGGGCTGCCATCCTCGACAAAGAATGGTGTATTGAGGTTGGGTGCTGGGATGGAAAAGCTGACACCTGGTGGAAATATCATGATATTAGAAAAGAAGAGTCACCACTGTATGACAGGATGAACGGAACAGGGCCATTCAAACTAGTTGAATGGGATAGAGCCCAGAGGAAGGTCATACTCGAGAGAAACGACAATTACTGGAGAGAACCTGCAAAGATAAAGAAGGTCATAATCTGGACGATCGATGAGTGGTCGACAAGAAAGGCGATGCTTGAGCAAGGCGATGCCGATATATGTGCAGTGCCTGTCCAGTATCTACCCCAGGTTGAGGGGATGGAAGGAGTAACGGTTATAAAGGATCTACCGACACTCATTGTGACAGCACTTCACTTCAACTGGAATATCAAGAAAGACAGTAAGTACATCGGATCTGGAAAACTCGATGGAAACGGAATACCTCCAGATTTCTTCAGTGACATACATGTTAGAAAAGGCTTCATCTACGCTATGGACTACCAAGGATTCATAAAGGACGTATTACATGGCCTTGGAAAACAGGTCCCAACGGATCTTCCAGAAGGACTCCTTGGGTTCAACGAGAAACTTCTTGAGGATGAAAATGCCCCGAGGTTCGATATTTTGAAAGCGACAGAAGAGTTCAAGAAAGCTTGGAACGGAGAGGTTTGGAAGAAAGGATTCAAGATGACGCTCCTGTACAACTTGGGAAACGACACACGAAGGGTCGCTGCTGAGATGTTGAAAGCCTATATAGAGATGATAAACCCGAAATTCCACATAGAAGTAAGGGGAGTCCAGTGGCCAACGTATCTTGATGCTTACAGAAGAGGGGAACTTCCAGCCTTCATAATCGGATGGCTTGCAGATTACCCAGATCCTCACAACTTCATATTCACTTATTACCATAGTGGAGGAGTCTATGCGGGAAGACAGGGTGAAAACTTCAAGAAATTCGTCTCAACACCTCATCCAGATCTTGGTGGAAAGAGCTTGGATGAGCTGATCATACAAGCTGTTGGTGAGAGCGATCCTGCAAAAAGACAGGCGCTTTATGAAGAGATTCAAAAATTCACGATGAAATACGCTCTCGGTGCGCCACTTTATCAGGGTATTGGATTCCGCGTCCAGAGATCCTGGGTCAAAGGCTGGTACTACAACATGATGAGGCCAGGAGATGATTATTACATTCTGTATAAGGAAGAGTGATATGGAAAATTGCTGGTAGCAGTGGGGCTGAGGGGAGGAAGTATTCCTCAGCCCCTTTTGTCAAATAGGTTTTAACATCTCTGGTAGTTATAAAAAGGAGGGATAGTTCATGAAAAAAGCATTTTTCTATTCAATCTTAGTTCTGCTAATATCCTTGATCACGTGGTCTTGTGGACCTATTAACGCTAACCCAAATGTTCCCAGTAATCCTTCGCCTGAAGATGGAGCAGTTGTAGAAAATATTTCAAATGTTGTGCTCTCTTGGGAGTGTAGTGACCCTAATGGGGATCCTTTAACGTTCGATATATACTTCGGAACAGATGAAACGAATTTAGAGCTTCTAGAGAGTAACTGGGCAAGTACAACTTATAACTTAACAGATGAGGTGGAATTGAATTACAGTACAACCTATTATTGGCAAATCATCGCGAAAGACAATAAAGGTGGGGTGACAGCTGGTCCTGTTTGGAGCTTTTCAACAGAATTGAAGACTGCTACTTTGATTCTTTACGTAACGGATTCAAAATCCGGTCCTGCTGTTTCTGATTCCTCTGTCAAGGTCTTTGGTAAAAATGGTGATCTCAGAGCAGAAGGACAAACCGATACGAACGGTAGAGTAGAACTCAATGTGATTCTTCACAAAGAAGAAGAAATGTTAACGATAATTCTTGAGAAATATGGATACGCTCTCAGCGGTGTTGAAGGATTGAAACTAAGGGATGGTGACGAGATCATCTATGAAGTGATCCAGAGAAAGGCAACATTAGATCCCGACCCATCAACTCAGGAACTACCGGAGGTTGAAGTAGAGTTTTATGAAGAGGATGGAGAGACTCCTCTCGATATAAACAATGTAACTGGTGATATATACGTTCACATAACAGCAAGTGGGGATAATCACATAAACATAATTTATGCAGCTGTTGGTAAGATACCTGGCGCAGGATTTTTTGGTGAAAGATTGTATGTATCGAATTCTCAAGAGGCGACAGGTATAATAAGCACCGCTGGCTTTGAAGGAGAAACGGAAGTACATATCGTTGTTTACGATCACAATGATAACAGGGTAGATTACGTATTCTATGTGAATGTAAACAAGGAAGGAGAAACAACCCTTGAAAAGTATGTTCCATTGAAGTGGTCTGATTTTGGCTATACGAATTTGGATGCGTACACAAGACTTCAAAAAATGGCGTTTTACGCGCCTCCTCTCTCCAAGAAGATGAAAAAGCTGGAAAAACTAGGAAAAGAGGTAAAACCATTGGCAGCTCCCGAGAATTCGAACTTATGGGTTGATATTTGGTGGATCGACTATCAATCTGCTGTTAGCTGGGGATTGATCGATCCAACACAGTATGAAGAGCCAGAAGCGTACGTTATATACAGATCCTTTGATGGAGTGAGTTGGGAAAAGATAGGTGTTGTGAGAGAAGATTCCAGTGTCAATTACTTATACAGAGATTCTTCGCCACTGCTTGAACCAGGGAAAAGGGTCTGGTATAAGGTAACTTCATGGTATCCAGATGGTGAGTCCAATGCCGCCGAACTTGGTTCTGTGGTTCCTCTTGATAGTTTCAATGTTATTTTGGTTGAGCCAGAAGATGGTGAAACAAACGTTTCAAGAGATCCTGTATTCGTATGGATGCCTGATAAGGAACTATCATCACCAGAAGGAGACGTCACTTATGAGTATGCTATATGGGTGTACGATCTCGTTCTTTCAGAAATGCACCTTGTACCATATGATTCAAATACTTTCTTTAAACATTTTTACTCAGTAGGAAAGGAAACCATGAGTGTTAAATTCTCAGATCACATATGGATATTCTACGATCCATCATTTGATCCCAATTACTGGTATTTCTATCCTTATGACAAACTTGAACCCAACAAAACCTATGAATGGGGAATGGATCTTGCCGTTGCGTACGCTGTGGATGATGACTCAGCAGCTTATTCCATAGCTGTTGATTATGGATATGGTTATGATTACTTTGGAGTAGAAGCAGACATTTTCAACACTTTCACAACCGGTGAAGAGTGAATGAAAGGGGGGATGATCGATGAAAAAGTTGTTGATGGTAATCGTACTTGGTGTGATCCTTGCTTTAATGTCATGTCAGGTGAATATCAACAACAGTAATAGCGGTATTGATAAACCCGCTTTTGGCGAAGTGAATGGACTCGAATATTTTGAAGGACGACTTATTGTTGGATACGAAAACAGGGAAGCTGTGGATAAGATAATAGAAGCCCTGGATGCAGAAATAACGGTGGAAATACCTCAAATAAAAGCTGTGGGATTAAGGTTTGAAGGTAAAGTGACTGATGCTATAAACAAACTCAAGGGGATGGAACTCGATGGTATAAGATACGTGGAACCAAGCTATGTCAGGGATTTGATAGATCCAAAACCTGGCATCGTCGATGACGAAATACTCAAAATAGTTGTTACAGGATGTGACGAAGAATTTGCGCCATACCTTTGGGGACTGTGGAAAGTAAATGCGTTAGATGCTTGGGAAGAAGCAACTGGTACAGGAATCGTGGTAGCAGTTGTGGATACACCCATAGATGGACAACATCCAGACCTTATAGGTCAGTTTGTTACAGGATACGATCCAGAACAAGGCATTGAAATACCACCTGATACAGATTATGAAGATCCTGAAAATCCTGAAGATGATCATGGAACACATGTTGCAGGAACCATAGCAGCAAAAAGAGATGGTAATGGTGTGGTTGGTCTTGCATATGGTGTAAAAATTATGCCTATAGTTATTTTCAAAGGAACTCCTGATCATAGTGATTATTACTACGTTGGCGATGAATACGTGGCAAGTGGCATCATCTGGGCTGTTGATCATGGAGCTGACGTCTTATCAAACAGTTGGGGGGGATGGGGATACTCACATGTCCTTAAAGATGCGATAGATTATGCTATAAGCCATGACGTGGTTTTTGTTGCTGCTGCTGGAAACGATCATGTGGATCAGCATTTCCACTACCCTTCTGCATATCCCGGTGTTATAGCTGTAGCTGCTAGTACAGCTCGTGATGACATAGCTGATTTCTCAAGTAGGAGTGATTATATTTCTGTTGCTGCACCCGGTGTGAACGTTCTTTCGTGTATACCAAGGGGATCTGCAGAAAGTGAAGGAGTATATGGCCGACCTTACGCTTACTGGGGCGGAACATCTATGGCTACACCTCATGTTTCAGCTTTAGTAGCACTTCTCAAACAGAAATATCCTGATGCAACGCCTTATCAGATAAAGAAAATGCTAGAAGAAGGAGCTGTGGATATAGAAGATCCAGGGTTTGACCATGCTTCTGGATATGGAAGAATCGATGCGAAAGCTTCTCTTGGAAAAGATCCATCCAATTACAGTAGTGCTACACTCGATGTTGAGGTGAAAGCAACAGGTGATTGGGGAGTACCATTTGCCTATGTAACTTTGAAGAGATTATCAGAAGATGGTAGTGACTACTTTGCAAAGACTGATAACAACGGTATTGCACATTTCCACGACATAGATCCAGGAAGTTACATGATAATCGTTGGAGGGCCAGATTGGATCTATGGCTGGATTGGTCTTGCTCCAAATTTGAGAATGGAGGAAGAATGCTCTCTCAGCAGATCTGTAGATCTTGAAAGTGGGGTATCAACGGAAACTTTCATTTTCGATAGCACTTTCGAAGTATCCCTTGATATCACACCTTCTCAAGAAGCGTATCTTTTGGTAATAGATGCTGTTACCATGAGTCAGATCGCATCATATAACTTCGTTGACGGTCATATTGATGTGAATCTTTCAGATCTTTCGGGCTGTTATTTCCTCTTGGTCCAGAGAACTTCATCCGCTAACCCAGCTACGGTTTCTGGGATAGTACTTGTCAATGGAAATGCTATTCCTGTGGGCGGACAGATGGATGCAGGAAGTTCTTCATGTTGGATAGATGAATATGGAGGAGCTGGGTATTACTGGACAATCTTCTGAAACTAAAAAGGGGGCTTGCGCCCCTTTTTTTCATGCGAGTTTCTCCTCTTCCACAGCTCTTGGCGTTTCCTCTATCTGTATGTTTGCAAACACGTCGAGTCCCGTCCCAGCTG
>QNAV01000079.1:0-5708 GCA_003641585.1 Thermotoga sp.
AAGGGGTTATCAGAATCGGGATGTTCACCATCTTTCCAACAAAATTGGCTATTAGAGCTCCTAGTAATATACCTATTATACCTGCAATCAAGGTTATAACAGTTGACTCCATGAGAAATTGCAGAAGTATTGAAGAATTCGTCGCACCTATCGCTTTTTTTATTCTTATCTCCCTCGTTCTTTCTGTGACAGAAACAAGCATGATATTCATGATACCTATGCCTCCAACAAGAAGGGAGATACCTGCTATTCCTCCCAATGTCAAATTGAGAATGGTCATGGTCTCGTTCAGAGTGGAAAGGATCGTCTCCTGACTCACGATGTTGTACATGTTCTCATTTCTGAATTTTTTGTATAGGTAATCGTCTATCTCTGAAACAGCTATATCGGTTAGATCTTGAGAAATGGTTTTAGCTACTATGAGACTCACTTTCTTCGTATGAAAGATTCTATATTGAGCCGTTTTAAATGGGAGGAAAACAGCGTTATCTGGATTGAAGAAAAGAAGTTGCCCGCTTTTTTTCAGAACACCGATTACTGTGAAGCTTTGTTTACCTGTAGGAGTGATTATGTACACCTTTCGACCAACGGGACTTTCTCCTTCAAACAGATCTTCTGCGATTTTCTCACCAAGAACGATCACTTTTTTTCCTTCATCGCTTTCGAGAAAAGGTCTCCCTTTTTCTACTTTCAACTCCATCATATCGAATATAGATGGATAAACTCCCATGACAGTCACTATGGTATTCTTCTCTTCAAAGAGAATCACCGACTGTTTTTGAAGAACTGGCGTGATATTGGAGAGTGAATAGCAGAACTGCTTCATTTTACGCACATCTTCCTCATTAAGGACATTCCCAACAGCCTGAGCGAGTCTTCCACCAGCACCTCCAATTCTTCCAGGTGTTATGAATATTATGTTTGAACCCAGGGAGGATATTCTTTTTTTAACCGATTCACTTGCCCCCTGGCCAAGAGACACAACAGCTATGACAGCAGCAACGCCTATAGTTATACCAAGCATCGAAAGGAACGTTCTGGTTTTGTTGGACATGATGGATCTTAGAGATTCTTTGAAGAGCTCGAATATCAAACTCTCACCTCTTCTTTTATGATCTTTCCATCTTTCAAATGAATCACACGATGGGCTATGATAGTAACATCTGGATCATGTGTCACGATTACGATGGTCAAACCTTTTCTGTTCAAATCTTTCAAAATGCTTATCACAACTTCTCCACTCTTCGTATCAAGGTTCCCAGTGGGTTCATCGGCAAGTATGATCTTTGGATTATTCGCTAAAGCCCTCGCTATGGCCACTCTCTGTTGTTGTCCTCCTGAGAGCTGAGAAGGTCTGTGCTTCATCCTGTCGGAGAGTCCCACCATCTCTAAAAGCTTTTTTGCCCTTTCAACTCTCTTCCTTTTTGGGATACCAGCGTATATCATTGGTAATTCCACATTTTCGAGGGCCGTGAGACGTGGTAGGAGGTTGAACTGCTGAAATACGAACCCTATGATTTTGTTTCTTATTCTTGCAAGTTCTTTTTCCCTTAAATTCGATACATCTTTTCCATCTATTAACACCCTTCCAGATGTGGGTCTGTCCAGACAACCGGCAAGATGCAAAAACGTTGATTTTCCACTTCCAGATGGACCCATCACGACTAATATCTCTCCATCTCTGATCTCCAAAGAAAGATCATCTAGAGCTTTTATCTCCTCACTTCCCATTTTGTAAATCTTTGTAACATTTTCAAGGACCACCAACTGGATTACCTCCTCGGCGCACCAAGGAATCTAGGAGTGATCTTTGGAAGTTTATTTTTCAAAACCTCGGTTTTTTTCCCTATAACGATCACATCGCCTTCTTTCAGTCCATCTTTGATTTCTGCGTAGTATTCTCCAATGTAACCCACCTCAACGGGTTGCTTTTTCACACCGTCTTCTGTTTTCAACTCAACGTAATATCCATTTGGTGTATGGCCAAGCGCATTTGTCGGCACAGTTAAAACATCTTTCTTGCTTATGATCACGATACTCACATCACACGAAAGACCCGGGACAATTCGCTTGTTTTCAACATCTGTTTCAAAGCCGAGCTCTATCGGAAAAACATTCAACCCGCCACTCGTTATGGCAATGGGAGATATGTAGGTTACAACTGCGGGAACTTCCAACCCACCAAGACTCTCAAAATGAACTATCGCTTTCTGACCTATAGTTATCTTTCCAAAATCGATTTCATCCACAGCTCCCTCGATGTGCAGTTTTTTATCGTTTATCACCGTAGCGACAACCTTCCCCACATTCAGGATATCCCCTTCCCTCACATCAACATTTACTACAACCCCATCTATGGGTGATTTTATCTTTGTCCTCTCAAGATTTTTCTCTGCTATCTGTAATTCCAGTTTTCTTTGCTCCAATAACAGTTTTGAACCGCTTATCCTAGCGTTTTCATAATTCTGAAGTGCTTTTATACGATTCAAAAGGTAATCGTCATCGTCTAACTCAACCAAAATGTCTCCTTCTTTGACCCTATCTCCCTTTTCGACAAACACTCTTCCACAACCCCTGATACAAGACTTTTGACCTTGCATTCTTCATCTGAAACGACTTGCCCCGATATATCCACACTTTCAAAGAGAATCCCCCTTTTGACGGTGTATTCATAGTAATCCGTTGGATTCTGCACTTTCTCGTTTTTTCTTAAATTACAGGATGCAGTGAGAGAGAACACAATTAGGATCATCATTAGAAGAGCCACTATTTTGTATCTCATTCCATCACCTCCGAGGTCAAATCCATTCCCACAACGGATAAGAGATCCAGCTTCAGTAGAATTTCATTGATCTTTTGTTTTTCCAGTTCCAGCTCTTTTTCCTCAACATTCAATCTAGAAAGTGTTAAATCTTCTTCGTTTATCAGACCTTGCTTGAATTTTCGAGAAGCTCTTTCATACTCACTTCTGGCCAATTCGAGGTCGATCTCTGCTAACTTTCTTTGTTGCTTTACCATCTCCAAATCCTTCTTTATCCCCTCAAATTCTTTTTTCACAGTATCCAAAAGGTTTTCATAATTTGCTTTTGCTATCCTATAATCCAATCTTATACTCTCTACTTTCTCTTCTCTCTCTCCTCTGTCGGAGATACTCCACTTGAGCTCAAATCCTATAGAAAAATTTTCCGAGCCTTGTGGGGGATTTTCGAACCAGTTGAGGTATAGCCTTGGTGAAGGGAGATACTCCAGAAAGATTCTTCTTTCTCTTTTTTTAGAAGCCTCTAATAGTATCTTCTGGGCTTTCACATCCAATCTGTTTTCCACATTGAAATCCCTTACATTGAGCCTTATAAGGCTTTTCACGATATCCATAACCTCTTTGTACAGCTCATCATTTACCTTTACAGTGTCTATAAGATCCTTCTCAAGTTTTTTTATATCACTTTCAAGAGAAATGATGTTTTTCTCCATAAGCAATATCTCATCCTTCGAAATCGTGCGACCTTTTTTACCCTTATCCTCCTCGAGTTTCTTCCTCATGATTCTTATTCTTTCGCTCAGTATCTCCGTTTTTCTTCTTTTCAACCAGCTATCGAGAATTTCTTGAACTAACTTTTTGAAGACTCTGTTTTTGCTGCTGAGAAGGTCCCATTTTCTTTTCAAGAAATTCGAGAAAGTCTCCAAATCATCGATTCTTTCATCGTCGAATAATTCCTTCGATAGAGAGAAAGTCCATCCTCTTTCAGCAACGTTCCTTTCATCCAAAGAGATGGTGTTCGAAAGGAGAAATGTCCATCCTTCTATGTTGAATGAAATAGTAGGATTCATCTCGAGACGGAATTCGTCATAAAGGGATAATCGAGTGTCAAGATCGAAATATGGTAGAAACCAAAGAGTATCGCTCCTCATGAGTTGTTTCGCCTCGTTCATGTGTTCTAGAGCGGTTAGATATCCGGTATCGCTCTCAAGCCTTTCTCTCAGCAGATCCACAAATGTTTCGGATACAACTGTTAAAGGTATCATGAGCACGAAGAGGATGATTTTTTTCATCTTCACTCATCTCCTCATCTTCATGAAAGGATCCTCAAGGCCACTGTTTATCAGAAAATCGATCAACGATAGCATGTATGATTTTTCAGCTTGAAAGAGCGCTCTTTCTTTCGATAAGAGCTGGTTCAAGGAGATCATGTATTCTTTCTCAGATATTATCCCCTTTTCGTATTTCTTCCTTGCATTTTCCAGATTTTTCCTTTCGAGCTCATAAGCTCTTCTTGCGATGAGGAGGTTTTCATAGAGATATTTGAGATTGAAAACCTTCTCCTCGTAATTTTTCATTGAATTTCTCCTGGCTATGTCCAATTGCCTTCTGGCGTTTTTGAGCTCTCTTTCTGCTTTCTCTGTGTCGTACGAAGATTCCGCCATTTCAAGATTGAGTTTTGCTACTTCTAAAGCTATTTCTTTTATTTTTACATCGAGATCACTCTCGAGAAAGGTGCGAGAGGAAGGAAGCTCGTCGGGAGAGAGTATGAGCGTTGATGTTGAAAATACATCTGCTGAGATACTTGTTCTCCATTTCAGATCTTCAAGTGTTTTCTCGTATTCAAAATTGGTTTTCTCAAGATCCAATTTTGCTTTTTCATAGCTTATACTAGCGTCTTCTAGTTCCTCATAGGTTATTATGCCTCTCTCATGAAGTGTTTTTTTATCGTTCAGATCCATTTCTGCCAGTTTGAGTGAATTCTCTTTTATTTTGAGATCCAACATTTGATCTATAGCTGAATAATACAGTGTCACTATATCTTGATAGAATTTTAAAAGAGAATTCCTGTAGGATTTTTTAGAATTTAAAAACGATTGTTCAGCGATCAATTCTTCTCTCTCTGTTTTTGCTTCGATCAGGGATTTTTCATGATCTTCTACCGCTTGTTCGTAGGTTTCAACAGCTATCAGATATTCCCGATCGTTTTCTCTTGCACTGTTGATGATATCTGTTAAACTCACGGAAAATAAGAAGGTGAACAAGCACGTCGTGATTATTGCTGTAAAGAATCTTTTCACCAGATTCACCTCCATAGGGTGAAGAATCGCTGGTATGATTATCCCATGATATAGCTCGAAAACGGGAACATATTAATTGTTTTTTAATCAAGTGAAGTGAAGGAGAGGGTTAAAAAACGTGTAGAGGATATTATGGAAAACGTGAGAAGCTACCTGAAAACAGGTGCCCCAAAATGGAGCGTTGATCTTATCAGCAAATATTAAAAAATGAGGGGGACTTTCACTCCCCCTGGGATGTCGTGTTCTCCGTTGGTGTCGAAGGAAGGTTTTCTGAGGGTGTTGAAGAAAGAATGGCCTCTATCTGCTCATAGGCTCCTTCAAAATCCATGTAATCAGGCGCTATCTCTTTCAAAGAATCAAGGTAATACTTTGCGGATGTTGCATCTCCCATGGAGATACTCATATCGTATAGGTCATAGTACGCTTCCGCTCTCACGTCGGTTGAAACATCCGTCGCCATAGCGACTGTCAAGAGACCTATCTGTGTCTGAAGAATATCGTTGAGAATGGAAGAGACTTGGCCATACTGTATGAAAGGTTTCAGCCTGCTGTAAAGTTGTGAGTAATACTCAAATCTAACGTAACGATCTTCAGGTTTTATCTGAACCATACGCCTTAGAACCTCCATGGATGTTGGGAAACCTTCATAG
>QNAV01000080.1:0-5681 GCA_003641585.1 Thermotoga sp.
CTTTTTCACAGACTTCCAGCATCAACTCAGTTTTCCCAACACCAGTTGGGCCACTGACTATCAATATTTTCCCCAATTTTTCACCTTCCCTTCCTGATTATTCCATAGATAACGCCACTCTTTTTGCTTCCAACAACCTCATCGACTTTTATCCTTTTGAAAAGGCTATCTTCAACGCAACTTTTCAATATGACTTTCTTCCTGGCAATTCTGATCATATGTTCCAGGTCATCTTCATCGACTGTGTCATAAACTGCGAAAGGTCTCAAAGGGTTCATAGCGGATGATTCGTACTTTGGATTTTCGAACATCGGATCACAATAGACCACGTCGAAGGATTCATCACTAGCTTTTCTTATGAAACCCTTGAAATCCTCGTGAATCAATTCTATTCTCGATAGAGCATCCTTGAGCCATTTCAAATCGGTTTTGAAGTTTTCAATTCCTTCGCTGACCACGGTGTATATGTGAATGGATTTTTCAAGGCCAACCACCTTTCCAAACGGTAAGAACGCCGCTATTAGTATAGCCTCACTCCCCAAACCGAATGTGAGATCCAACACCTTTTCATTCCCTTCAAGTTCTAGGGCCTCTATGAGGTAATCTCTCTGGCCGTTCCTTATGTTTCGCATTCTCAGTATAGAAACTGAAGGGTGGAAGAAAAGCTCTCCACCCTCCCACTTTATTATTACCCTTCCATTCTTCTCGACAACGTAGTAGAAATCCAATTCGTTCTCTTCAGCGAATTCCTTCAACTTTCTCCTCGGTATGTATTTTACTTTCAATTTCTCCGCCAGTTCCCTCGCTTTCATCACCTGTTCTTTCTTCGGTTTGTGCGATGTTGTTACCACGAACTTCTTCATTCCTTTCGATCACCTCTTTGAGCCATTCATTAACTCTTTTCTGAGATTCTACCTCTTCTTTTAGATTCCTATACGTTTCCAAGAGGTTGTTGTACCTTTCTTTTTCTTGAAGGTATCTGGTGTAAGTTACGATCGTTATAACCGACATGACCAGTATGAGAGTTATGAGCCCCATATTCAATCTTCTTCTATTCTTTTTACTTTTAGAACGATACCTCGATTTCACCGCTCTCACCTGCCACAGTAACCTCGGTGGAAGAATTATTGTACCACAGCCATACGTCGTATCTTCCTATGTATGGCCTCGGTACCCAAAATTGGAATCTTCCAAAGATATCACCCACAGCTTTGAGGGATCTATCACCTGTATCCATATCGACTATATCACCTTTTTTTTCAACACTACCATATATTCTGACAGGATCCTCTACAACCAGGACTTTTCCTTCGTTTAAATCCAGTAGAAAGTAAGCGATGTCTCCCTCATCGAGTGTGGTATCCGTTGCAAATTCGTTTTCGTAGAACCAGTGTTCCACTCTCATGTTATCGAACGTGAAAGAAACGGTCGTTGAGAATTGCGTTTCACTATCCACAAAAACCAAGGTTGCTTTCAAAGAAACTGAAAAGTTTTCTAAGTCCAATGGAAGTGATACCTCTCCCCAATTCCAGCCATCATATATGAGAGAAGATAGCTCTCCTTCTAGATCTTTCCCACCAGCTTTCATGTCTATCTGACTTTCTCCAAGGTTCAGAGAGTTTTTCAGCATTTCAAAGTCACCGATCTTGAATTTCAGAGTTATCCTCCCTGGAACGCTAGGGCCGGGTTCCTGGCATTGGACAGCGATCAACAAAAGGATCGAAACAACTAGAAACACCATCAATTTTTTCATAGAAACCACCTCACTTCAATCCTGTTCTTGCAATACCTCTTATGAAGTATTTCTGCATGAACAAGAAGAGGACAACAACTGGGAGAATCGAGAAAGTTGCAGCAGCCATGAGTTGATGATAAACGGTCCCAGCTTCCGAACTGAAGGTCTGAAGCCCCACAGTGAGAGTTCGATATTTCTCACTGTTTGTTACTATCAGGACCCACAAGAAAGCGTTCCAGCTGGCGACGAATTTCAACAAGGCCCCTGTAATTATAACAGGTTTCGAAAGGGGAACGGCGATGGTCCACAGGTATCTCCAGTTCCCACACCCATCCATCTTGGCCGCATCGTAAAGTTCCTGAGGCAAGGTCAGGAAATGCTGCCTTATCAAAAATATAGCGAAAACGCTGACGATCCATGGAACGATCAGAGCATAGTAAGTGTCTATCCAGCCGAACTTCGTTATGGTTATGAAATTTGGAACTAGAAGAACTTCTCCAGGCACCATCATAGTCGCAAGAAAAATTCCAAACAGGAAATCTCTGCCTGGAAATTTGAGAATCGAGAAAGCAAAAGCTGCCATCGAGGCTATTATGACCTCCAGTATGGTTGTGGTAGTTGCGACGATGACTGTGTTCATGTAGTATCTTGCAAATGGAGCGGATTTCCAAGCATCGACGTAGTTTTGAAAGATGTTTGCGAAGACTTCTCCAAGAGAGAATTTTGCTCTGACAAAATATTTTTCATCCTCGAAGAATACTTTGTCTATACCATCAAAGACTATCTCAAGATTTTCTGACCCTCTCATTCTGACCGCGATGACTTTCGAAGGAGCAGATATCAGCTTCAGCTCACTCACAGTGTCGGAGTATATTCTTCTTACAAGGGAGATCGCTTCAACATCGTCGAACACTTCTTTCATTACAGAGAACAACTCCCTGGGAGGAATTTTCTTTGAAAGTTTTGCTATCTTACCTTTCACAAGGATGAAAGAAGAGCTACCACCGAAATCCTTCTCCAAGGATTTTAAGAAAGCATCGATATCTGCCGACCCTTTAAAGTAATCCTTCAAATCCTTACCTTTCTCTATTAATAAGTTCGCTAAACGAACCACGCTGTCTTTTATATCATTGAAAACAGGCGAAAGATCCTTGTCTTTGATGCCGAGGTGTTTCAGCTCTTCTAGAACTTCCTCATCCAGCACTCTTGCGAATTTTTCCGCAAGATCCTTCTCATTCATCAGTTCTTCAAGGATCTTTCTGTATCTTTCGTTTTTGATGCCGTTCATGATCCTCTCTCTCAACAGTCTGGATTTCTCCTCTTCCGTTCTGAACTTAGCCACTATTCTGGAACCATCGAGTGCCTTATTTTGAACTGTTCTATAGAACTTTTTAACTTTCAAATAAACTTCCAGAGTGTCTCTTTCCGTAATTAAAGGTTCCAGTATTTTCTTTCTGTAAAAGTTCAGAAGGGGAGTTACCGACGGATCCATGAACGAAGGGGATCCGATCTCCTCAATTAAACTCTCCATATCTTTCACAATCTTTTCGACCTCTTTGTCTTCCAAAACACTTTCCACACCGGCTCTGTATACCTGCACGTTGGATACGAAATCCGAGAGACTCTCATGGGATTCTGTCAGAAATTCTTTAAACTTCTTCTTCTCTTCCTCATCCTTTATTCTGATGTCGGCAAATCTCTTCAAAGTATTGAAACTCTTCTCAGCGAGTTTCAAGTAATTTTCCATTCTATCGACAAGATCTATTCTATCGAGAAATGGCTTTTTCGATGATCTATAGAAACTGAAGATCTCAGAGAAGAAAACCGGTGGATCGTCCTCTTCAAATATCTTCTTCAGGTCACTCGAGATCTTGTAGTTTTGTAGGCTCTTTTTGAATTCCTGGAAAGACTCCTCATCGATTCTTGTTGCGTAATCTGGATTTCCACCATTTGGAGAAGAAAAATCAATGAAAAGAGTTCCTCTTCTCACCGGATCGTCATCTATCAGCAGTGAGAGAACGTTCCTTCCCTTTTTTTTCAAAGTTACGAAAGCCATAGCTTCTCTTATACTCAAACTTCTCCAATCTATTCCACCAACCTTCTCCACCACTTTCACTTTCACGTTCCTTTCAGAGAGGAAGTTCTTAGAAGTCCATTTTGGCGGCCATTCTTCAACCTCGCTGGGCAGTTTGAAAGAAGTCGCCACCATCCAGGCAAACGGCATCAGCATCAATATAGCACCAGAAGCAACGAGTATGTATATAATAAGCGTCTTTAGAAAACGTCTCATCCAATCACTCCTTAAGACACATACTCAACCATCTTTCTACCGATCTTGAATTGGATAAAAGTCAAAACGGCTATGATTATAAAGAGAAGGTAAGCCCCTGCACAGGCTATTCCCATCCTCTGCTGCCTGTAGAACAAGTCGAAGACGTAATAGACCATCGTCAGACCACTGTAGTTGTAGGGACCAGGGAGACCCCCATAGAGAACGTAAACTTCTGCAAAGACTTTAAATGCGTTTATCATCGAAACGATCAGTAGAAAGAAAGTAGTAGGCGAAAGGAGTGGCCATGTTATGTAGAGAAATTTCTGAAAGGTGTTAGCACCGTCAACGTCTGCAGCTTCGTAATAGAACTTATCGATATTCTGAAGACCTGCGAGAAATATGACGGCATCGTATCCGACGCCTTTCCAGATCGAAAGGATTGCAATCGTTGGTATCGTCCATTTTTCATCCTTGAGCCATGCTATCTTCTCTATCCCAAACCACGAAAGAACGTAGTTGAGCAATCCGTACTCGTCGTTGTATATCCACTGCCAGACCAAAGAAATAGCAACTATCGATGTTACGAAAGGCAAAAAGTAAGCTGTTCGGAAGAAAGCTCTGAGTTTTATGTTGGCGTTCAATAGAAGTGCGATCATTAAGGCTAAAAATATCGTTGTCGGGACGGTCAGTATAACGTAGTACGTGGTGTTATAAATTGCCTTTATGAAAAGATTCTTTTCTTTAGCTTCGAGAACGTAATTCAATATCCCATAATCTACAGGAAAAACGTATCTAAGTACTATGAAAATTCCCAGTATGGCGAAGAGAACGAGCCAAAGGTGTTTAAAAAGCTTATTGCCTAAATCCCTCAATTCGAGGAAGATGAACACGAAGAACAAGAGCATGATCGTTGCCACATATGTGTTCGTTATGTAGCCAGCTATGAACAAAAGCACGAATATAAGGAAGTACAGAGCGTGTATGAACCACCTTCTGTCCTTTTCCATCGTTCTCGCTATCATCAGAACCAGCGCAAGAGAAAGTGCCAAAAAGACGAGTGTGTACACAACCGCCATCCAGAATGGATAGGAAGTTGGAGATGAGAATTTGAATATCTCCCTGTAATTTCCAAGTCCTATAAAAGAAGGGTTCTTCATGTTTCTGAAATCCCATTTGAAGAAGCTGAGAACCAGAGAAAAACCTATAGGCCAAAAAACGAATATGGAAAGAACTATGAGGGCTGGTAGAAGGAAAAGATAGCCTTCCAAAGTTTCTTTCCATCGTCTTTTCATGACATCCCTCCAGAATCACAGGATGTAGGAGCTCAGGTCTTCGTCTTCCACGATCTTCTCGAGTTTCTTCCTCACATAACCGACATCGATCACAACTTTTCTTTCTGGTATATCAGGCGCTTCGAAAGATACATCCTCCAGAACCTTCTCAACAACCGTGTAGAGCCTTCTTGCACCTATGTTTTCCAATCTCTGATTCAGTCTGTAAGAAATCTTCGCTATCTCTTCTATCCCATCCTCCGTGAAAACGAGTTCGATGCCTTCCGTTGACAGAAGAGCCTGGTATTGCTTGGTTATGGCATTTTCAGGATCCGTTAGGATTCGCTTGAAATCATCTTCCGTCAAAGGATCGAGTTCTACCCTTATTGGAAACCTTCCTTGA
>QNAV01000081.1:0-5662 GCA_003641585.1 Thermotoga sp.
GAAAATAAAAGTACCATGGTTACAGAATGCAGCGTGTTAACAGATCTACTCCTTGCCCTCAAAAAATAAAAAGAACTTATAGGAACGAGGATTGAAGAAACTATTGAGTATTTCCAGGCGAGCACACTGAATATCAGGGACAGCGCTATCTTCAACATCTGGATCTCTCCCTCCTGGATAACGTCACCACCGTTTCTATATGAAAGGTGTGAGGGAACATATCAAAAGGTTGAATCTTTTCTATGGAATATCCTCCTTCTACCAGAACTTTCAGGTCTCTTGCAAGAGTTGAGGGCTCGCATGATACGTAAACTATCCTTACTGGCTTCAGATTCAGCAAGTGTTTCATCACCTCGATGCCAGCACCTTCTCTTGGGGGATCCAGGATAACCTTATCGACTCTTCTATCTATAGAGCCAAGAAAATCTTCGACATCATCCTCTACAAAATTTACATTCCTCACTCTGTTTATGCTAGCGTTGGACTTTCCGGCTTTTACTGAGATTCTATTGGATTCGACTGCTATAACTTTCCTTGCCCCTTTCGCTGTTCTTATCGAGAAGGTACCTATACCTGAATAGAGATCCAGGACAGTTTCGTTTCCCTCCAGGTTCAATTCCTTGTAAACATGATCCAGCATCTTCCTAGTAATCCAGTAGTTGTTTTGAAAGAACGCAGTAGGAGGTATTTGAAACTCTTCCCAATCGAATCTTTCTAAGATTATCCCTTCTCCCCAAAGCGTTCTATAGGGTCCTCTGAGAACAACACTGTCTTTGGAGTTCATAACATGAATTATAGATGTTATACCAGGAACAGCACTTTTAAGTTTTTTCGCAAGTTCCTTTCCTTCTTGAAAGGATTCCGTCTTCGTCACAAATATAACCATCGTCTGATTCGTACTCACAGCATGTCTCAACACCACGTGTTTCAAAACACCTTTTTTCCTTTCAAAGTCATAGATCGGTATTTCAAAAATATCCAACAGTTTCCTCAAATTCCTCAAGATATCGTTGAATATATCCGGAGATATTTCACAACGTTTGATTTTAACAATTTTATGCGAATACCTCATCTTCAACCCCAGATACTTATCCTTGGAAAGAGAAAATTCCATCTTTCCCCTGTACCTTGAAATTCTCTCACTCGGTACTACAGGAAGGACTGTCTCTTCTATCTTTCCAATCCTCTTCAACGTGTCTTCCAAGATGTTCTTTTTATATGCAAGTTGTTCTTCGTAATCTATGTCCATCCATTGGCATCCACCACAAACACCGAAATGTGGGCAAGGAGGGATTACTCTCTTGGGGGAAGGTTCTAAAACTGTGACAGTTTTTGCAAATGAAAAATCTTTTTTGATCCGGGTGAGTTTTACCAGAACTCTCTCGCCAGGATACGCTCCTTCAACAAATACGGTCTTACCGCTTGGTAATTTTCCAAGGCCATAGCCTCCATTGACCATCTTCTCTATTGTGACCTCCTGCAAGGTCATGAAACATCACATCCTATCAGGAGCCTTTACTCCCAATATTCCAAGGCCTTTTTTGATCACTATTTGGACACCTAGCGAGAGGTTCAATCTCGCGTTCGATAGTTTTGGATTTTCAGGGTCAAGAATCGTGTTGTGGGTGTAGAAAACGTGAAAGTCGTGAGAGAGATCTTCTAAGTACCTGGTCAGCTTGTTAGGTGAGAATGTGAGGGCAACGTCTTCTAATACCTCGTCGAATAAATCTAACTTTCTAAGGACTTTCCTTTCGTGTTCATTTTCCAAAAGATCAAGATTTTTTCCTTTCACAAACTTGATGTTCTTCTCCTTGGCATTTCTGAAGAGGCTGGATATTCTTGCATGAGCGTATTGAACATAGTACACTGGATTTTCCATCGTTTTCATCTTTGCAAGATCGACATCGAAAACCATATGGGTGTTTGGATCCACCATGGAAAAGAAATATCTGACAGCATCTACACCAACTTCATCTATCAAATCATTCAGAGTTATGAACCTTCCTGCTCTTGTCGACATTTTAACTATCTCTCCAGATTTTTTCAGAGTCACAAACTGATGAATTATCACGTTCAGAAAGTCTTCTGAAATCCCTAATGCTTTCATAGCAGCCCTCATCCTGTTGATGTGACCATGATGATCGCTCCCCCATATATCGAAAACTTTTTTGAACCCTCTTTCGTATTTTTTGTAATGATAAGCTATGTCCGTTAGGAAATAAGTGAAACTGCCATCTCTTTTTATCAGAACTTTGTCATCTTCATCCACGAACTTGGACACTTTGAACCAAGTCGCTCCTTCTTTTTCGTAGATATAACCCTTTTCTCTCAAAAACTCCAACACCTTATTTACTGTTCCATCTTCTATCAGGGATGATTCACTGTAGAAGACATCGAATTCTGAACCGATCTTTTCTATGGTTTTCTTCATTCCTTTTACCATCTCTTCGAGGGCTCTCTTTCTGAAAATTTTCTTGACGTCTTCGTTCCAAACGTTCAGGTATTTGTCTTTCCATTCTTCAACTAGTTTCTTTGCGAGATCTATCAGATACTCTCCCTTGTAACCATCTTCCGGTATCTCCAAATCCTCTCTTCCGAGAACCTGGTTGTATCTCACCCAGAGGGAATAAGCGAGGAGATCTATCTGTCTTCCAGCGTCGTTCAAATAGAGTTCTCTTGTGACATCAAAACCGAGAATTTCATAAACGCTGGCCAGGACATCACCGATCACTATCTGTCTTCCATGGCCTACCGTGAAAGGACCCGTTGGGTTGGCACTTCCATACTCGAACTGTATTTTCAAGGAATTTCCAATATTCTTTTCGAAAGCTCTCTCACCGAGATCCAAAATTTTTTTCAAAATCCCCAGTAAGGCATCCTTCGAAAACCAGAAATTTATGAAACCAGGCCCTGCAACCTCTATTTTTTGAAATAGAGGGTTTTTCGATAGTTCCTTGACAATATCCTCAGCAACTTCCCTGGGATTTTTCTTCAGTACTTTACTGTATCTCAGAGCGATATTAGAGGAGAGGTCTCCAAAACCTTCAGGAGGGATTTCCAAATTGAAATGGGGTTTTTCACCAAAAAGCTGATAAAAGATCTTCTCTAATTCTTCCTTCACCTTCTCTTTCAACACCTTACAACTCCTCCTGCTTTCATTTTCTCTGTATCAGCAGTCTCCAGTATCTTTCGTAACCATTCTCGTAATTTTTAAGGTAGGAAACTAACCTCGATATATCTAAAATCGCCGTTAATTTCGCAGCTCCCACAAGATCAGATCTTGCAAGGTATCCATCTAAATTAGGGGTTAACGGTATAGGGGCTGTTATGGCAGATCTCCCCCTATATACCTTTCCAAAGATTCTACCGGAGAGAGATGACTTTATCCCATAAACTCCCAAACTCTGAGATCGAGCCCATATATCCAATTTATCTTCCCAGAGGTTCTCATTCGATTTTTTGGAGTACACGATGTATATGTAAACTCCCCTTTCCATGAAATGCCTGATCATTTTAAAATCCTTTGCCTCCTCTTCGTTCAGTATAACCAATTTGTAACCATCCAGCTCTATTACCTCCGGTTTCTCCCTCAAAATATCCCCGTTGTATAGAAGATCACCCCTGTTGTAAACCTGAACTGTCATCTTAGCTTCTGTGTCTACTCCTCCCGACACGATCGTGATTCCCAGCTCTTTTGAGAACCACTTCATCATGTTCATGAATCCCTCCGAGAGTAGTTCCTGGAATCTTTCTACATACATTGTGCCGGATTCAAAATAGAAATGCTTGTTCAGAAATGGAATGACTCCCAGCAAAGACGTACCGAAGGATGGAGGAAGAACGAGAAGATCGATCTGAAACGAAGAATTCCTTATACTACGGTATATGAAATTCAAAAGGTCCCTGGAAGATTCAAAAATCCTGGCATCGAAGTGCAGAAGACAAACGTGTATTCGATGAAGAGTTGTGATTCTTTTTATCGCTGGGTATTTCAAACCTTTTATGGTAAGTCTCCTTTCAGCTATGTATCCTAAAAAACCATCCAATATCCTTTTGAGCAGTTCCATCACCTCTTGATGGTGGGGATCCTCATTCCCTCTTCAAATCTCACTATCAAAGGAGCCGTACTTTCTGAAAGAATACCGTTCCCTTTTTGAGTCTCTTCCATAGGAATGTAAACGTTGTATTGTACCTTGTCCAAGAACTTTATGAGGGAGAGTACCGGAAAATGATTGTCCTGAGAGTATATCCAGAATTTCGCTTTGTGGAGAGCGAGTTCTCCTGGATTTCCTGCTTTTGAAAAAGCAACTCCCATCTGAGCTCCCTGAGATTTCCCAAAGTAGAAAACTTCTGGATACATAGCTTCATTTCCACAAACGATCAGAATCTTTCTTCCTTCGAAATCGACGACTTCGTATTCCTGGCTCCTCAGAGTCACCTCGCCATTTCTCATGACGACAAAAAAATTCTCGGTGCCCATTATGGTGAATCTAGCCCCTGGAAATGGGGTTTCAAGCCACGATATGGAAATATCAACTTCCTCGAATTCCTCGAGGATCATTTGAGGACCAAGAAGAACCACCATTCAATCCACCTCGATTTAGAGTATATCATACCTTCTCCTGCCATAACTTCATTTCCAAAGGGTCATATAACTTGAATCTCATGCCGATTTTTCTCGCAAGATAGAGGAATGGAGTATCGAAAAGTGCAACTAACCATTTCAGGAAGTATGTGGTGAGCATTATGGAAAGGAAGGTCGAGGTACTCACGGTTCCTAAAAAGGCTATGGTTGTGAAAACAACGGTGTCTATAGCCTGGGATACCATGGTTGAAGCGTTGTTCCTGAGCCATAAGAATTTCCCTTTCGTCTTTCTCTTCCAAAAATGGAAGGCCCACACATCGTGAAATTGTGAAAGAAGATAAGCGATGATACTGGCTATCGTTATTCTAGGCATTATACTGAAGATCTTTTTGAGGGCAGGATCCATCGTGTCATGCGGAGAGGGTTTGAAGAAAAGAGCGATCTGCATCCACAGTGTAGCGACTATTAAAGTCACAAAACCAAGTAGAACTCCTTTTTTTGCCTCTTTTTTTCCATACATTTCACTCAGGATATCTGTTGCGAAAAAGATGCTGGCATAGAGGACATTACCCAGAGTAGCGGTGAAACCGAAAAGTTCCACTAGTTTCACAACTTGGATGTTACACACTATACCACTCATCACGATCAAACCAAACAAACCTGCTTTTCCAAAGAATCTGTAAATGATGATTGCAGACGTTAAATCCAGGACCACAAAGATCATCCAGAGAAATTCGTTACTCATTCTCCTTCCTCCCATTCATCCAACTTCTAGCAGCCTCAATCTCTCACCATACAAAATCTTTATTCTTTCCAAAATGTAAGAGTACTTCTTCTCGTCCTCTTCTTCGCTTAGAAGCTCCATTTCGTCTACTCTTGCCTGCATTAGTACATCATGATCCTCTATCAGATCAGCCACTTTGAAAGCGGGAAGCCCATGCTGCCTCAATCCCAGAAGCTCGCCAGGTCCTCTAGCCTTCATATCGTACTCTGCTATTTCAAAGCCATCGCTCGTAGATGCGAAAAACTGAAGGCTTTCCATAACATCCTCATCAACATCTCCTACTATGAGAAAGC
>QNAV01000082.1:0-5626 GCA_003641585.1 Thermotoga sp.
CACTCATACAAACGATTATAAGCTTTTAACTGTTCACTTACAACTACATTTTTACAAAAATTCTCTCACGAATTTTTTTCATAATGAGGGAAAACCGTTTGTAAATGCTATTCCTTTTTTACAAAAGTTGATTTTCAGAATAACTGGTTAAGACTAAAACTTAAGGAGGTGATGATACATGAAGAAATTTTTAGTGCTTTTCCTTGTCGCGATACTCGTCCTACTGTCCATGATAACAGTTCCCATGTTAACAAACAGTTTAATGTGTGATCCTGGAGACGACAGCGATGATGGTGGTGGATTCACGGACTCTGTGGAACCAGGCCCCATAGCTGGATTCGTTGTTCCAGTAACTTTCCATGTAACCTAAGGGGGTGTGGGATTTTGGATCCTGTGAGAGTGAAACCCGAAGATTTGGATTGCAAGGATGACAACTGTGAGATCGAAGATAGCGATTTTGAGCAGAAATTGTTGGATGGTTGGTCAATTTTTGATTGAAAGTTGGTAAAGAGGGGAGTGGGATGAATGGAAGCTGATAATATTGGTATGAGAAAAACTAGTAAGGCATCTCTCATATTCTTCAAAAGCATCTTACAAACGATCATGAAAATGGTACCTAAGGTCAAGCGCGGAGCGATTGTTATGTTTGATGGTCAAGAGATGAATGTCGTCACAGTCATAGGATGCAATGTTGCGTTCATAAAGAAGTATCTCAACATGAAGCCACTCCCCCGGAATATCTTGAGAATCGATGAAAACTTGTTAGTTCCTTTAGGATGTGATGGAACATTTCAGGGAATGATAATTTTGGGGACATCTTTAAATGAAGGATACACTTTCGATGAAATGGATATACAGATAATAGGAAACTTTGTGAAATTCGTGGAACATTTCTACAACACGAGAAGTGTGAAAGATGGTTTCGAAAATATGTCTCACGTCCTGGTAAAGATGCTTGAATATCACGATACCAATATAAAGGGCCATTCAGAGAGAGTGGCTTGGCTTTCCATGAAAATAGCAGAATTCATGGGAATGGATAAAGAGAGTATTTGCAAGATTTACTGGGCGGGTTACCTTCACGATGTGGGTAAAATCTTCGTGCCTCAAAGTATATTGAATAAACAAACCAAGTTGAGCTATGAGGAATACGAAGTAGTTAAGGAACATCCTGTGAAAAGTGCTGAGATCCTCACTGAAATCCTTTGTCCCGAAGAAATCATAGAGATCGTTAAATATCACCATGAAAGATGGGATGGTAGAGGTTATCCAGAAGGTCTGAGAAATTTCGATATACCGCTGGGATCAAGGATTGTCGCTGTTGCCGATGCTTACGATGCCATGATAAGTCCAAGATCATACAGAAAGCCTTTAAGTGTAGAGAAGGCAATAGAGGAGCTAAAATCGAACTCCAACTCTCAATTCGATCCGAACGTTGTGGAGATTTTCCTGAGAATCATAACCTATGATCGTATACTCATGCCGTATAATTTTGGAAGTGTGAGTCTGTATCAGGAAACACCCATGACAAAATAAACATTCCTTCGCCTCCTCGTAACCTTGATATATTAAAATCTTTAGGCAGGTATCTGCCTTTTTCTTTTGTTCTACACTCCAACACGAGGAGGAAGGATGGATTGAATCCATACAGGATAATAATTGTTGGAGCTGGAAACAGAGGGTATGAAGTCTATGGGAGATACATTTTGAAGAACCCGAGTGTGATGAAAGCTGTTGCTGTTGCAGAACCAATTGATGAAAGGAGAGAGCGTCTGGCCAGAGAACATCGTATATTAAAAGAACTGTGTTTCAAATCATGGGAAGAGGTCTTTGAGAGAGAAAAATTTGCTGATGGCGTTATAATAGCGACGATGGATAGAATGCACGTTGAACCTGCTGTGAAAGCTTTAGAGAAGGGGTATCACGTGCTGCTCGAAAAGCCCATAGCGGTGGATATCGATGGTTTGAGAAAGTTGTTTCATTCCGCAAAAGAAGCGAAATCCTCCGTTACAGTCGCTCACGTTTTGAGATACACTCCCTTTTTCAGGAAGATAAAAGAATCTCTACATCATATAGGGAAGATCGTGGGGATAAACCTCGTTGAGAACGTGGGATACTTTCATTTTGCGCACAGTTTCGTAAGGGGTAACTGGAGAAATTCTGAAACTTCCGCCCCTTCGATTCTGGCCAAGAGCTGTCACGATATGGATATACTCTACTGGCTCGTTGAGAGCAACGCAAAGACGATTTCATCTTTTGGAAGCCTTGTTCACTTCAAATCGGAAAATTCTCCGAAAAACTCACCGGAGAGATGCATATACGGCTGTCCTGTGGAAGATGATTGCCCGTATGACGCCAAGAAGATATATCTCACCGACTACACAGGTTGGCCTGTTTCCGTTATATCACTTGACATGTCTCTTCCCTCAAGAATAAAATCCCTTCAAGATGGACCATACGGTAGGTGCGTTTACAAATGCGACAACAACGTTGCCGATCATCAGATAGTGAACATATTGTTTGAAAATGGTGTGTTTGCTTCATTCACCATGACGGCTTTCACAAGCAGGATCACCAGAATCATATACATATACGGAACACACGGTGAGATCTTTGGAGATTTGGAGAAGGGGTTGATTAAGATATTCAAATTTGGAGGAGAAGAGATAACGATGAATGTTAAAGCATCTGGTGGACACTCAGGTGGAGATGAGGGAGTCATGAAAGAGTTCCTGAAAGTGTTGAATGGAGAGAAGAAAGAACCTCTGACATCCATTGAAGCTTCTGTGGAGAGTCACATAATGGCACTGGCCGCTGAGGAATCGAGAGAGAATGGTGGAAAACCAATAGAACTGAGAACTCTCAGATCGCAGGTTTTGAATTGATCGGAAAGATCTATAATCTTTCGAACGAGGTGTTAGCATGTTGGAACTTATAGATATAGGTTTCGAAGTTGAAGGAAAAAAGATATTGAGAAAGATCACGATGAAATTTGAAGAAGGAAAGAAATACTCCATACTCGGTATGAACGGAGCAGGAAAGAGCACCATCGCTTACGTTATAATGGGGCTTGAAGGGTACAAACCAACCGCTGGGAAGATATACCTTGATGGGGAAGATATAACCGATCTACCAGTTTCTGAAAGAGCCAAAAGAGGTATAACCCTTTTGTGGCAGGAACCTGCAAGATTCAGAGGACTCACCGTTAAAGATTATCTAACACTTGGAGGAAAGTTAAGTATAAAAAAAGATGAAATAGCCCAGATTTTGGAACTTGTAGGCCTTTCTCCTCTACTCTACATGAACAGAACGGTAGATGAAAGTCTGAGTGGCGGTGAGAGGAAGAGAATAGAATTGGCGTCCGTTCTCCTTCTAAAACCTCGCTACGCGATACTAGATGAACCTGACTCGGGTATAGACATAATGTCTTTGGATATGATAAAGAACGTGATAGATTGGATCTTTGATCACGGTGGAACCCCCATCCTCATAACTCACAGAGAGGAAGTCGCACTAGAAACAGATGAGAGTTACCTCGTATGCAGAGGTATCATCCTGAAAAGGGGAAAATCCAAGGATCTCGTTGAGTATTACAGGACAACGTGTGATAAGTGTGACCATATAAACTTACCTGTCGAAAATAAGGTGGAAAGAAAATGATGGATTACAGCAAGGAATTCGAGATGATCGTTAAAGCGTATGAAAAAAGCGGAGGAAATGTATCGAATCTCCTAAGAAAGGATATCGCATCCGTAATAATAAACGGTGATAAAGTGATCGGTTTAAATGGGGTCCAAGGAGTTGAATTAAAACCTCAAAGGATCGAAAATGGTGTTTCTGTGAACATAAGGATAAAAGGAGTCATAAAAAATCCCATTCACATATGTACAGGATTTGTTGGGAAAAGAGGATATCAGAAAGTGATATTCAACATAACGGTCGAGAAGAATTCCAGTGTCAGCTTCATATCGCACTGTTCCTTCCCATGGTCAGAAGACTTTACACACGATGCTGAGATGTACGTTCACATCGAACCTGGCGGAAAGATGGAGTACAGGGACGAACATTTTCACAGTGAAAGTGGAAAGATAAATTTCATATCCAAGGTGAAAGCTGTTGTTGAAAAGGGAGGATACTTTGCTGATTTCTTCAGGTTGACTAGAACGAGAGTGGGGAGAATGGATCTGTTCATGGAGATATCTCTAGGTGAAGAAGCTGTGGGACATTTAGATGCAACGGTGAAAGCGTCAAAAGATGACAACGTTTCGATAAAGGAGATATTGAACTTGGATGGGAAAGGATCCAGAGGAATAGCGAAAACCACAGCCGTGGCTCTGGATAAAGCGAGGGTCACGGTTATCAACGAAGCTTATGGAAACGCCGAAGGAACCAAAGGGCACGTTGTGTGTGAAGAGATAACGAAAGGAGATGGAGTTATAGTTAATGCATCTCCGATTCTTGAAGTTAGAAACGAAAGGTCCGAGCTAACACATGAGGCTTCTATTGGAAGGGTGAATCAGAAACAACTTGAAACGCTGATGGCAAAAGGTCTTTCGGAAGAGGAAGCCACAAACCTCATCATAAAGGGGATCGTTGGATGATCACAGCATCTTCGCAACCTCTCCAAGATCTCTCACAACAAGGTCTGGCCTCACATCGGAGTTTTTCAAATCTTCGAGAGTCGTCTCGCCTGTTAAAACCAGTATGGTGAGTATGTTGGAATTTTTCCCCAGCTTTATATCCGTGTAGAGTCTGTCCCCCACGATCGCCACCTGGTCTTTAGTGAAACCGTACCTATTTAAGAGCATCTCGATCATCATAGGATTCGGCTTTCCAACAATGAAATCGGGTTCTCTACCCGTTGAGGTTTTTATGGCCGATATGAAAGATCCTGCATCCGGTATCAAACCTTCTTCAGAAGGACAGTTTATGTCAGGGTGAGTCGCTATATAAGGCAAACCCTTTCTCAAGAGAAGACATGCTCTTTTCAATTTTTCATAGGTTAAAGTCGTGTCGAATCCGAGAACCACCATCTGAGGGTCATCTTCAACGATGAGGTGCCCGAAGTTCTCAAAGATCCTTGAGAGGGAAGGAGTCCCTAGCAGGAATATACGAGATCTGCCGTATTTTTTCAAAATGTACATCGCTGTCGCTTCACCTGAGGTGAATATATCGTCTTTTCCGACGCTCACGCCCATTTTCTTCAATTTTTCAGCGTATTCTTCTGGACCTTTCGAAGAGTTATTTGTCAAAAAGACGAACTTTCTTCTTGTTTTACGAATTCTATCAGCAAACACGAGGGAAGATGGAAAAACTCTGTTACCAAGGTAGAACGTTCCATCCATATCCAGAATGAAGAGCTTTATTTTTCCAAGTGTCACCCTTTCAGCCTCCGTTGTCTTCTTATCTCAAAAAGAATAATGCCCGCACTGACTGAAACGTTGAGAGATTCAACGGAATTTTCCATGGGTATACCTATCACACCATCGCATCTATCTTTAACGAGCTTCCCAAGCCCTTTCCCTTCACTTCCAAAAACGACACCTACTGGTCCTGTGAGATCTTCTTCGTAATAAGGTTTTCCATCCATATCCACAGCATAAACCCACACATCTCTTTCTTTTAA
>QNAV01000083.1:0-5556 GCA_003641585.1 Thermotoga sp.
AGATGATGGGAAGAACATCTGGATAGAGGTTAAATACTTTGATTGAAAAATAGAATTGCTCTTTTTTCCGGATGCTCCGACCAGAATTGGAAAGCTTTAATTTACGATGTAATAATCCTTCCGGTGACTTTCCAACTCAAGGGGACATACATCAATTTTGAGAGGCTGATACTTATATGCAGTGAGGGATTCACTCGATGATATCTAAAATTTCTGCTTTCTGGTGCTCAACTATCCTTTTTGGATCTATCTTTATCAATCTGTCAATACTTCCTCCACCTCCCAGAACGTAATCGTTCTCCATCACCCTTTTATCGACAATGGTTTTTATATTAACTCCAACAGGAGGAACCGACCCTATCTCATAACCTGTAAGTTTTTGAACCTCCTCAGGTTTTGCCATTCTGACCTTTCCGAACATCTCCTTGAGTTTTTTGAAACTCACTTTAGCTTCTCCATCCACGATAACGAGTAATGGCGTTTTTTTACCTATCAGAACGATGGACTTAACGATCTTTCTTCTGGGGACCCCAGAAGCTCTAACTGCTTGCTCAACCGTTTTCACTGGCTCTCCAAGATTCAAAACCTCCCCACCTAATTCACGTATCAAATCTTCAAAATTCATTTCTATTACCTCATTTCCAATTCGATTGATAATAGGTCGTTTTGTATATGATATCATACCATTGTGCTTGTTGTGAGGTGAAAAAATGTTGTACATTGGGACGAGTGGCTTCTCTTTTGATGATTGGGTTGGAAAAGTTTATCCTGAGAATATAAAATCTTCCCAAATGTTGAAATATTACTGGGCCGTCTGGAAATTCAACGCTGTGGAGTTGAACTTCACTTATTACACTCTTCCAACCACCAAGAGTATCGTTTCTATGCTCAGAAAAACTCCTATAGATTTTTATTTCGTGGTTAAACTGCCGGGCAAAATAACACACGAGGCGTGGAGAGATGGGGATATAGAAGACTGTGCAAACGATTTTTTGAGAGCGATTCAACCCATGAGAGATGAAGGACGGTTAAAACTACTGCTAGCTCAATTTCCATATTCTTTCAAGTTCTCGCGAAAGAATGTCGAATATATAGAGATGATACAGGATCACTTCAAAGATCTGGATATAGCCGTGGAGTACAGACACAGGTCATGGTTAAGAGAAGAGGTCTTTGAATTCATGAAAGAAAGAAGTATCACTTATGTGACGGTGGATGAACCACCAATAGGTGATCTCTTTCCGTATTATCCGTATCACACAACTGCCAAAGCATATTACAGGTTCCATGGTAGAAACAAGAGATGGTTTGAAGCAGAGGGTGGGGAAAGATACGATTATCTCTATAGCAAGGAAGAATTAGAAAAATTTGCAGGGGATGTCAAAAAATCAATGAAAGAGGTGGAAGAAGTTTTCGTGTTCTTCAACAACTGCCACAAGGGATCGGCTGTGACAAACGCTTTGGATTTTTCTAAAATGCTCAGGGAGGGATGACATTGGAAGAGATCATGGAAGAGATACTGGAAATGTTCGAAGAAAACCAGGATGAAGAGCTCATGGATTTTTTCAAAAAAGTCGTAGAAACACTCAAAATGAAGGGTTACACCATGGAACAGATAGTATCAGGCATTGATCTGTTTTTGGAGGCATTAAGCGATGTTTTCTCTCCGCTGATTAGTTTTTCCTTCGAAGATTACGATCCTAGGATTCGTGTTTTCACAGAAGAAGAGAATTTGAACGTTGAGGAAAAGGAAAAGCTACTCAGGGGAGAAATGGATGAATGGGAGTTCGAAGTGAAGAGATGGAGTTGAGGAAACTACACCTTTTCCTCGGTGTTTTCATCGTCTCCTTCTCAGGGATCATGGTAAAACTCAGCACCATTTCACCTAACTCGCTTGCTCTATACAGAGTCCTGCTTGCAGAAATACTATTTTTCGCTTTCTCATGGAAAAAGCTCTTTCATTTCAGCGGTTTAAGAGAATTCCTCACAATTTTATCTGCAGGTTTTTTTCTCGGTATGCACTTCCTCCTTTGGATATCCTCCTTCAGATACACAACCGTCGCAGGAGCTGTGATACCTTTGATGTTACAGCCTGTAGTCACGAGCCTGCTGGCCTTTTTCATCTTTGGAGAAGTCCTCGACAGAAAGGAAATATTAGCCATATTGATTGTTTTCTCTGGTATTTTGATGATGAACATATCCGATCTCTCAATCTCGAAAAAATTAGGGTTGGGTGATTTCTTATCGGTTCTAGGTAGCATATTCGTGAGTTTCTACACCCTCATAGCGAGAAAACTGGTACCAAGAATGGGAGCGATTCTATTCAACGCGAGAGTTTACATGATCTCCTTGATCCTCCTTTTGATTTTCAGTATAGCTTCAAAAACTGTGGAATCACTGGATCTTCGAAATCTCTGGATCACGATCTTTCTGGGTTTTGGATGCTCATTTTTGGGATATTCCCTGATCACCAACTCGTTGAGATTTTTCAAAACAGGAAGTGTCTCCATGGCTCTTGTGGGTGAACCTGTCTTGGGTGTTCTCTGGTCCGTTATCCTTTTGAAGGAAACTCCAACGATATACCAAGTAGCAGGACTGGTAATTTCAGGAATAGGCCTTATGATATTCTACAAAGTCTTGAAGATATAATATGATACGGAATTTGTTAGAACGGAGGGAAGGTTATGAAAACTCTCATACTGGCAGCTGGTATAGGAAAGAGGATGAAATCCAAATATCCCAAGGTTGTGCATAAACTCTCTGGGAAACCGATCTTGAGTTGGGTCATAGATACAGCAAAGGAGGTGTCGAGAGATATCGGTATCGTATTGGGATACAGAGGCGATGAGGTCAAGAAGATACTCCCATCTTGGGTGAAAGTCTTCTATCAGAAGGAACCTTTGGGAACTGCTCACGCTGTGATGTGTGCAAAAGATTTCATAGATGAAGATGAAGACATCCTCATACTTTATGGGGATGTTCCCCTCATAAGGAAGGAGACGATACAGAAGATGCTGGAAAAGCATAGAAGCAGTGACAGTGATGTTATCGTTCTCACCGCCATTTTCGACGATCCCAGAGGATACGGAAGGATTGTTAGAAAAAATGGGAAAATCACAATAATTGAAGATGCAGATGCAGATGATGAAATCAGAAAGATCAAGGAGATCAACACTGGAATATATATATTCAAAGGTCGGGCCCTTCTTGAAATCCTGCCAAGAATAAAGAACGAAAACGCTCAGGGAGAGTACTACCTGACAGACGGAGTCAGAATGCTTCAGAATGTGGAAACGGTGGTCATAGAGAATGCTTATGAAGTGATAGGAGTGAATACGAGAAAAGATCTGATAAAGTTGGAAGAATATTTGAGACGGGAGAAGATAGAGGAATTGCTGGAGAGTGGTGTAACCATCCTGGATCCGAACACCACTTTCATACAATATACGGTCAAGATTGGGAAAGATACCATCATATATCCCTTCACTTTCATAGAAGGTCACACGGAGATAGGTGAGGACTGCGAGATAGGTCCTATGACAAGGTTGATAGATTGTAAGATCGGTGATAGGGTAAGAATTGTGAGGTCGGAGTGTATGGGTGCTTTCATGGAAAGTGATGTTACGGTTGGGCCTTTTGCGAGATTGAGAAAAGGGACCGTTCTGAAACGGCATGTGAAGATAGGAAACTTCGTCGAGGTGAAAAAAAGTACAGTGGGTGAAAACAGCAAAGCGCAGCATCTGACTTACATAGGAGATACGTTCATCGGGAAGGATGTGAACGTGGGAGCAGGGACGATAACGTGCAATTACGATGGGAAGAGGAAGAATCCCACCTTCATTGAAGATAGCGCCTTCATAGGGAGTAATACAGCACTAGTCGCACCTGTGAGGGTTGGAAAGAAATCTCTTGTGGGAGCAGGATCAGTCATCACTGAAGACGTTCCACCTTATTCTCTGGCTCTTGGAAGGGCAAGACAGGTGAATAAGGAAGGATGGGTTTTGAGAAAGAATCCTGGAGGGGAGGAGTGATTCATGCCTTTTTCCAAAAACGAGTTGAAAATATTCTCGGGGAATTCCAACAGAGCCCTCGCTGAGAAAGTGGCGAAGCATGTGGGAATAGAGCTTGGAGATTGTGATGTTGGAAGATTCGCCGATGGGGAGATAAACGTCAGAATAAACGAGACGGTGAGAGGGCACGATGTTTTCATAATCCAATCCACCTCTCCTCCTGTTAACGAGAATCTGATGGAGTTACTCATTCTTATAGATGCCTTCAAAAGAGCGTCAGCAAATACTGTGGCAGTTGTGATACCATATTATGGCTACGCAAGACAGGATAGAAAAGCGAGGGGAAGGGATCCAATAAGTGCGAAACTGGTGGCGAATCTTCTAACGGTGGCTGGAGCAACCAGAATTCTGACAGTGGATCTCCACGCGGAGCAAATCCAGGGATTCTTCGATATACCTGTGGACAATCTATGGAGTTTTCCGGTCTTTGTGAAGGCTCTGAGAAACTGTGAAGATCTGAAGGATGAGGATATCGTGATCGTGTCTCCAGATGTTGGAGGGGTGAGAAGAGCCAGGAGGATGGCGGAGAAACTTTCGACTTCTCTTGCGATATTGGATAAAAGAAGGCCAAAGGATAACGTGGCCGAGGTTGTGAACGTCATAGGAGATGTCAAAGGAAAGGTGGCGATACTCTTCGATGATATAATAGACACTGCTGGATCCCTGGTCCAGGGAGCTGAAGCTTTGAAAAGGATAGGAGCGAAAAGAATCATAGCATGTGCAACGCACGGGATATTTTCTGATGGTGCTCTGGAACGTATAGAGAATTCTCCTATAGAAAAGGTTTATATAACCGATACGATATATCACAAAGATCTTCCTGATAAAATAAGGGTATTGAGCATTGCTCCCCTTCTGGGAGAAGCCATCATGAGAATCAGAAAGAATCTTTCAATAAGCATACTTTTCAGATGAGGACAGGAGGGATCAACGAATGACAGTCAGAATAGAAGCGATTTTGAGAAAAGAGAAAGGAAAAAGAAGAGTGAAAAGATTGAGAAAGGAAGGATACCTCCCTGGTATCGTTTATGGACCTGGAACAGAACCCATACCTATATCCGTAAAGAAAGTCCAGTTTGAAAAAATATTCCATCACATAACTGAGACTACTCCTCTCGAATTGGTAATAAAAGAAGATGGGAAGGAGATATACAAAAAGAAAGTCTTCATGAAGATGATCCAAAGAGATAAAGTCACGGACGAAGTCGTTCATGTGGATTTTTATGAGCCTGTAAGAGGTCACACGATGAGAATAAACGTTCCTGTAAAGGTCGAAGGAAAGGCCATAGGTGTCGAAAGAGGAGGAATCCTTGAGGTTCTGTATGAAGAGATACCTGTGGAGACGGAACCTGATAAGATACCTGAGTACATAGAACTCGATGTTTCATCTCTAGATCTTGGAGAGTCACTGCATGTGAGGGATATGAAGCTCCCTGAGGGTGTGAAACCTCTTTTGGAACCTGAAGAACCTGTTGTCACTATCCTG
>QNAV01000084.1:0-5537 GCA_003641585.1 Thermotoga sp.
CCAGAGGAGATAATATCCGCGTGTGTCATATCAAAGATTGCGGGAGCAAAGTTCGTTAAAACATCTACCGGTTTTGGACCGAAGGGTGCCACTGTGGAGGACGTCCATCTCATGAAATGGGTCGTGGGGGATGAGCTGGGAGTGAAAGCAGCCGGAGGTATAAGAACTTATGAAGATGCTGTGAAGATGTACCTGAGTGGAGCGAATAGAATAGGAACGAGTTCCGGTGTGAGAATTGTGGAGCGGGGGTGAAGTGATGGAAATAAGAGAAATGAAGATCAAAGAGTTCTGTGATAAGGTAGCAGAGAAAACACCAACGCCAGGTGGAGGAGCCGTTGGAGCTGTGGTTGCCGGGCTTTCCGCATCACTTACCGAAATGGTGGCGAATCTAACCATAGGTAAAAAGAAGTATCAGGAGTGGGAATCCGAGATGGAAAGGATCGTTGAAAACATGGAAAATATTAGAGAAAGACTCATGGACATAGCGAAGAAAGATATGGAAGCCTTCAACGAAGTCATGAGAGCTTACAAACTCCCTAAAAACACAGAGAATGAGAAAAAAGAAAGAGAAAAAAGGATCCAAGAAGCGCTTATAAAAGCAGCAGATGTTCCGTTCGAATTGGCAAGGATCATAAGGGACGTAATAAAGGATACGGAGGTGGTGACAGAATTTGGTAACAAAAACGCTGTTTCCGATGCGCTGAGTTCCGCTGAATTATGCAGGGCGGCTTTTGAAATAGCCAAAGCCAACGTTCTGATAAATCTGAGGCATATAAAAGATGAAAACAAGAAAGATTACTACAGAACGGAACTGGAAGAGCTGGAGAATCAGATTTATGGGTGCTGGAGGAGGATAAAGGAGTTGATAAGAGAAAATGATTGGCTTTGAGGTCATAGAAACTTATGGGGAAGCAAGAGCGGGTGTTCTGAAGCTTAATGGACTGGAGATAGAAACGCCTGTATTCATGCCAGTTGGAACCAACGCGAATGTTAAACTGATGAGACCCTCGGATCTAGAAAGTGTTGGTGTTAATATCATCTTGGGGAATGCGTTCCATCTCATGCTCAAACCAGGTCTCGATGTCATCGAAAATCATGGGGGACTTCATCCTTTCATGAGTTGGAAAAAAGCAATTCTCACCGATAGTGGGGGATTTCAGATATTCAGTTTAGCTGAAGGCAGCAAAGTTTCCGATGAAGGTGTTGAGTTGAGATCTCCCATAAATGGTTCTAAAGTTTTCATAACTCCCGAGATATCCATGAAGGTTCAAAAGGTTTTGAAGTCCGATATAGCAATGGTTCTGGACCAATGCGTCCCACCAAACGCTGATAGAGAGATCGTCGAAGAGGCTGTTGAGAGAACTTACCTTTGGGCTCTAAGATCTAAAAAGGCCATGGAGGGATCCACGCAAGCTGTATTCGGGATAGTACAGGGAGGTACATACAGGGATCTGAGAGTTAAAAGCGCAAGGCAGATAACATCTTTGGAATTCGATGGATACGCCATTGGTGGATTGAGTATCGGTGAGGAAAGGGAGAAAACTCTCGATATGACAGAGGTAACATTAGAGTTTCTTCCTAAAGATAAACCACGATACTTCATGGGAGCGGGGTCTCCAGATCTGATAGTGGAGCTCGTTGAAAGAGGTGTGGACATGTTCGACAGTGTTTTTCCAACAAGGCTTGCAAGACATGGTGCGGCTTTAACATGGAAGGGTAGAATCAACGTGAGGGCATCGAAGTACAGATTCGATAAAAATCCTCTAGATGAAGAATGCGATTGTTACGTTTGCAAAAATTTCACAAGAAGTTATATACAGCATCTTCTAGATAGAGAAGAGGTCTTGGGACAAATGCTTTTGACATACCACAACATCAGATTCATGATGAATTTTGTGAGTAAGATGAGAAAGTTCATCTTAGAGAAAAGATTCCCCGAGTTCAAAGAGAAGATCCTCTCAGTCTATGAGAAGGGGGTGCGATGCGAATGAAAAAGTTCGTCATTTTCACGATGCTTCTTGCATCTATCCTCACCTTTTCTGAGGTTCTAGATCCTTTAGTCGAGGATATGGGCCCGCTATCCACCGGCCCGTGGTCTTATCACTGGAACCCGGCTGGCCTCTACGAGGTTAAAAACGATTCCCTCCTGATAGGTTTCTCCTACAAAGCTTCAGAAACGTCGTACCTGAACGGACTTGAAATAGCGCTGGTGCAACCTCCAAAATATGGTTTTGCAGGGGCCTTGGTTTTGAAAAGATACCTAACAGAAGAGCTCTCGAGGTTGTCTTTTGGCTACTTCGTATCGGGCTTTGCCAGTGTGAGATACGGTTTAGGATTAGAGATCGAATGGTTCAAGGGGAAAGAGGATTTTCTCTCGGCCCTCCTTGACTTTGGTGTCCAGGGAGCGATAACGAAGGAAATGGAATACTCGTTCATCATAAGAAATTTCAGGTTGTGGTCTCAGGAAAAAAGTTACTACCCATCAGGCGATATTGGAGGTTCAATATCTTTCGGAGGTGAGAATTTAAAGATAGGAGGAGGGGCAACTTTTCAATCAGGAGATCTCATAAAGGTTTTTGGAAACGTTCTTTTGAAACAGAAGAACCTCTCAATCGACCTGACCACAGGTTATTTAACATCTTTAGAGAGTAAGGATCAATCCTGGTTGTTCCAGGGTGGGATCGGATTGAAATTGAACGGGTTCAAAATAGGTGTTGGAGGATATGGCCTTTCAAATCCTTTAGCTTTCAAGGATCCTCTGAACGATCTTTCCTATAGTTTTGGAACTTTCGTACATGCGGAGGTGTCCTGGTGAAGGAGATCGTTATCAAGGTCGTCCTGACTGTTCTGACGCTGGCAATCTCTTATGTGCTATTTAAACAAGTTTATAAATGGCTATTAAAACTGATCTTGAAGTTCAACAAAGAGTTCCGGATGCAAAACACTCTGAAGCTAATCCTGGGAATTGTGATCTCTATATTTGTTCTCTTCATAGTCCTGGATATCTGGGATGTGAGTCTTTTACCTTTGATAACCGGTCTTGGAATTGGTGGTATCGTAGCTGGCTTTGCTCTTCAGGAACCTTTGTCGAATTTGGTCGCCGGTATATTCCTACTTAGCTCGGGTACAGTGAAAGAAGGGGAGGTTCTGGACATAGGTGGGACAGCTGGAACGGTGGAAGCTGTTTATTTGAACCACACGCTCATAAAGACTTTCGACGGGAAGAGAGTATACATACCGAACAAGATCGTCTGGAACGAGAGGATCACGCACTATTGGCCTGGCCCTGTGAGAAGAGTTTCATTGATTGTTGGCGTTTCTTACGATTCTGACTTGAAAAAAGTGATAGAGGTCCTCGAAAGGGCTTTGAAGGATGAAGAGATGGTTGAAAAGGATCCGGAGCCTTCCATAATTTTTAAGGGTTTTGGAAGCTCATCGATAGACTTCGAACTGAGATTCTGGGTTAAAAGAGAAAATTACTTTCCCGCTCAAAACGCTTTGGGACTGAGGGTTAAAAAGTACTTCGATGAAGAAGGAATAGAAATACCCTTCCAACAGGTCGATGTCCATTTGAAAGGTGATAGTGATGAAAGCGTTGAAAATAAGAATTGAAGGTTTGGTACAGGGAGTTGGTTTCAGATATTTCACACAGAGGATTGCGGGAAGATACCGGATAAAAGGATACGTGATGAACATGCCTGATGGCAGCGTTCTCATACATGCAGAAGGCGATGAGAACGATTTGAAGAGTTTTCTGAAGGAAGTGTCGAGAGGGCCCTCCATGGCAGTGGTGACGAATGTGAAGGTTGAGGAGGTACAACCAGAGAACTTCACAAGATTCAGGATAAGGTTTTGATACTTCAAGGAGGGATCGAAAATGCAATACAGAAAATTTGGAAAACACGACATAGAGGTTTCCCTTTTGGGATTCGGTGCCATGAGGCTCCCCATTTTAGATGGGGACGAAGCGAAAATCGATGAAGACAGAGCGATTGAGATGATACGATACGCCATAGACCATGGGGTCAACTATGTGGACACAGCCTATCCCTATCACAAGGGAAGCAGTGAATATCTGGTTGGAAAGGCTTTGAAAGATGGGTACAGAGAGAGAGTATTCCTTGCCACGAAATCTCCAGTATGGCTTGTAGAATCTCACGATGATTTCGAACGCTTTCTGGATGAGCAACTTCAAAAACTTGATACAGATCGTATCGATATGTATCTACTCCATGCTTTGAACAAGAAAAGATGGGAGAAGGTAAGGAACCTGAACGCTTTCGAATTTCTCGAAAAAGCTCGTGAGGAGGGAAAAATAAGGTATATTGGTTTTTCCTTCCACGATGATTTTCGAGCTTTTCGTGAAATCATAGATTCCTACGATTGGGATTTTTGTCAGATACAGCTCAATTACATGGATGAGCACTATCAAGCTGGGGTACGAGGTTTGAAGTACGCCGGTTCAAAGAATATAGCAGTTATCATCATGGAACCTTTGAAGGGAGGAAAACTCGCAAGGCCTCCCGAACGAGTGAAAAAGATCTTTGAAGAATCTGGAAGAGATTGGTCTCCTGTCGAGTGGGCTTTCAGATGGGTTGGTAACTTCAAGGAAGTCTCAGTTATTCTGAGTGGTATGAGCACTTTAGAACAGGTTATGGATAACGTGAGAATAATGGATAGGATTCTACCAAATTCCTTGACTGAAGAGGATTTGAACACGATAAGGAAAGTCCAAAACTGCTACAGAGATATGATGCTAATCAACTGTACAGAGTGTGGGTATTGCATGCCCTGCGCCAATGGGGTCGACATACCTGGTATTTTCAGATTGTACAACGAGGCTCATATTTACAACACGCTTGAGGATGCAAAAAGAGCTTACCAGTGGTTCCAGAACGACAGAAAAGACGCATCGCAGTGTATAGAATGCGGAGATTGCGAAAAGGTATGTCCCCAGAGGTTAAAAATAAGGGAACTTTTGAAGAAAGTCGATAAAGAGTTGAAAACTGTTGAGGATGCTTGAAGGAGAGAAAATTTCGGAAAGGAGTAAAGACTGGTTTGAGCAGGCAAAAAAAGATCTAGAAGTTTCAAAAATTCTTTTTGATACAGAAAATTGTGAATGGGTTTCTTTCGCAGCTCAGCAAGCTTTTGAAAAAGCTTTAGAAGCTGTTCTTGAAAAATTTGGAAGGAAAGCGTGGGGATATTCCGCTTACGAACTTTTGAAAGTGGTAGAAAGCTTTTTGAATATCGATGTGGATGAAGAGGTATCAGAAGGAACGAAGTTTCTGGATAAATACTACATTATTTCAAAATATCCGAATGGATGGATTTCCGGAACTCCCCACGATTTCATAACAAAGAAGGAGGCTGAAGATGCGATCTTATATAGTGGAAAGATCATACGATTCTGTGAAAGTATTTTACATAGATAGAGAGCGATTGATAAACGACCTTTTTGTTGTATACAAAGGAGAGAAGAATCCCCTTGTGGATGAAGCGAAATCCCAAGGGATTATTTTGCAAGTTAAGGTATAAGA
>QNAV01000085.1:0-5527 GCA_003641585.1 Thermotoga sp.
GCTAGGATATTCGGTATAGTTAACGATATGAAGTACGACGTTACCATAGATTTCGTCAAATTCGTTGACGCGATGATAGCAAAACCAAGACATGGATATTACTACATAGTCAGTTCCGATGGTTTCACCCTCTATCACACCTTCAAAGAGAGAGTGGGAATGAATCTAAGAGATGTAGACCTTGAAGATCTCTTCGACCACATCATGAAGGAGAGGAAGGGATGGTACAGATACGATTACGGGGGAGAGAGCATATTCGTGTTTTTTGATAAAATAGATATTCCCTTCAAATCGGATAAAGAGATATTCCTCGCGAATGCGATACTTGAAGATACAGTTTTTTCATCACTCAAAAAAATAAAGAATTTCTTTCTTGTCATAATACTTCCGATATCCTTAGTCGTCACTCTGATAGGAGCTTATCTTATCTCAAGCATGGGTGTCAACAAGATACAGTTTCAAACAGAGAGTATAGCGAACTTCACGAAATCTGTCGCCACCGCTCTGTCCAACCTTTTCGTGTCGTCTTCGGAGATACAGAAAGCAGCTGAAAACACTGCCCTGAGTTCCTCGAATCTCAGCGAACTCGTACAAAACTTCGCAGCTTCCGCAGAAGAAGGGAAAACAGAAGTGAATCACAGTCTAGATCTGATGAACTCATTCTTAGAACACGTTGAAAGGGCTAACGATATAATAAAGGAAACGGTTGAACTCATGGATTCGCTGAACGAATTGAACGAAAAGATAACGGATCTCTCCGATGTTATTTCTATTCTCGCCATAAACGCTTCAATAGAGAGTTCAAAAGAGAATATCGATAGAGAAGGTATAATGAAAATAGCTGATCACATTGCCAAGATAGCGAGCGATGCGAAGGAAACCGCAAAGATCTCCAAGAAGACTATCAGATTAGTACAGGAGAAGATATCTAAGGTGTTTGAAATGTCTCGTAGCATAGAAGAAGAAGTGGCGTCTGCTAGATCCGCCATGAAAAATATCCTCCAAGTTATAGACTCTTTAACAGAAGGTATAATGAAGCTTCAAGGTCTATCAGAAAGCCTTGCAGCTGTTTCTCAAGAGACCAACGCGGGTGTGGAAGAGATGGTCTCATCTTTGGAAAAGATAAGAGAAGAGGTCTCAGAGCTTGAAAGAATGTCAAAGAAGTTGAAATTGTGAGGAGGGATATGAATGGCTCTCAAGGAGAGGATAATGAACGATTTAAAGAAAGCTATGAAGGAAAGAAACGAAGTTAAGGTCAGAACTCTCAGAATGGTGATCGCTTCCATCAAAAATTGGGAAGTTGAGAATACAAAAGAGATAGACGATGATGGTATGATCACTGTTTTGACGAAAGAAGCTAAAAGAAGGAAAGAAGCTATTGAAGAGTATAGAAAAGCTGGTAGGGAAGATCTGGTGAGGGCAGAAGAGGAAGAATTGAAAATCATAGAATCTTATCTTCCAGAACGTATGAGCGAAGAAGAGATAAAAGAACTTGTGCTGAAAACGATAGAAGAGGTGAAGGCAACTTCTCCCAAGGATCTGGGTAAAGTCATGAAAGTGATCATGCCGAAAGTTAAAGGAAGGGCGGATGGAAAACTGGTGAATGAGATGGTTAGGAAGATTCTCAGCGATGGTCAGGCTTGATCCCTTCAACGAGAGCATACTTGAAGGCCTCATATTAAAGGATGTACCAGGTGAGCACAGACCCACCCATGCTTCCTCCCTTCTTGTATGGTATTCGAAACCAACGAAAGATGTTAAAAAAGTTGTAGAACTCGGATCCGGCGTGGGAACTGTTTCCATCGCTTTAGCCAAGCTCTACAATGTGGAAGTTGTCGGTATAGAAAAAGAGGAGAAGTTGTACATATTATCGAAAGAGAATGCTCATCTCAATGGATTGGAGGGGAAAGTCTCCTTCGTCAAAGAAGATGTAAAGTACGTGAAAAAGCTATTTCTCGCTGAGGAATTCGATCTGCTGGTTTCAAACCCTCCTCACAACATAGCGGGAGTTCCAAGTTCGAGGAGCATAAGAAAAAGTACGAGAAGCGGTAGTTACGAGTTGATAGATGATTTCGTAGAAGCCACTTTCTACCTTCTCAAAAACGGTGGGCAGTACGTTTTTGTGCTGTCCCCTGTGAACTTCACAGTCTGGATCGTGAAGCTAAAGTTGAAGAGACTCGAGCCCAAAAGATTGTGCCTCGTTCATGGAAAGAGGAATAAAAAAGCTGAATTGGTACTTTTAAGAGGACGAAAAAATGGAAAAGAAGGCCTGGTAATCGATCCACCTGTTATTTTGAAGGAAGGTGATGAAATTGGAAATCGATGATTTGGAGGAGAGAATAGACAGGGCGATAGAAGAAAAAAATTTTGAAGAGTTACTCGACTTGTTGAAGAGGAGGGCAGAGATTCTAAAAACACTCGTTGATAAAGGTAGAATACAAGAATTGAAAAAGAAAGACGAGGAAAGAATAAAGATATTGAAACGGGAGATGGAGAAATTGAAAAATGAAGCGATAATTCTGAAGAGAGCGAGAAACGAGTATAAAAAACTCCTAGATCTTATGAGAAAAGGAGAGGACATAGGTAGGGCGTGATCTAGGTTTTTTCCTCCCTTGAGTATGGAATTCCAAGGGCACTGGGAGCTCCTATTTTCTGTCTAAAGGTCTTGCTGAAACTGAACAGCACCATTGTAAGAAGTGTTACCACATAAGGAAGCATCATCAAAAGGTTTGCAGAGACATTGACTTTTCCCCCTGCCTGGAGTCTCAATTGTATGGCCATCACCCCTCCAAAGAGATAAGATCCTATCATCGCTTTGAATGGTTCCCAGGCTGCGAATATCACAAGTGCGATCGCAATCCATCCTCTTCCAGCAGACATGTTTTCTATCCACATCGAGGTATAGGCAAGGGAAAGATAAGCCCCTCCAGCTGCAGTGATCGCCCCTCCAATCACAGTAGCTAGGTACCTCACAAGGAAAACATTTATTCCCAGAGAATCTGCAGCCGATGGTTCTTCACCAACCGCTCTTAAAGTCATACCGGCTTTGGTTCTGAATATGAAATAAAACAGGAAAACCGTAAGGATATAGCTGAGATAAACCAGTATATCGTGGTTAAAAAAAGCTTTCCCGATGATCGGTATATTGGATAGGTATGGAAGCGGGATCTCTGAGAACCTTGGGATGACTTCTCCTATGTATCTTCTACCTATAGTCCCTGAGATTCCCATTCCAAGCATCGTCAGAGCAAGGCCACTCACGACCTGATTCACCCTCAATGTTATGGACATGAAGGCATGTATGAATGCGAAAGCTCCTCCTACCAATACGGCCAAAAGGAAAGCAAGATATACGTTGTGAAAAGTGTAAGCTCCCACAAATCCTGTTACGGCACCTATGAGCATCAAACCTTCAAGTCCCAGATTCAAAACCCCGCTTCTCTCGGTCAGTATCTCTCCAAGCGCTGCGAAAAGAAGGGGGGTGCCGGATCTCACAGCTGCTGCCAACACACTTGTGAACATCTCCACACCCCTTCACCTACCTTTTCACGATCCTTATTCTGTATCTGAAGATGGTTTCTGAAGCGAGCAAGGATAGCAGTATTATCCCTTGAAGAACGTTTATCAAGGATATCGGAATCCTCATTATTATCTGGAGTTGTTCACTTCCAACTATCAGTCCTCCGAAGAGAAAGGAAACGAGAATGGCAGCCCATGGATTCAACCTCGAAAGCCAGGCTATTATTATTCCGGTGTATCCATAGCCAGGTGAGAATCCGTGTTGAAGTCTGTGTTGGACTCCTAACATCTGAATGGCCCCTGCAAGTCCAGCCAGAGCACCACTCAACATCATAGCAAAGATGATATTCTTTTTTGTATTTATACCAGCGTATTTTGCCGCTTTTTCGTTGTCTCCTATGACCTTCAAATCAAAACCCCATCTCGTTTTATTCATAAGGATGTACACGATTACAGCCATACCAAAAGCTATGAATATACCAAGGTGAATACCCGTATCACCTATGCTGGGAAGCCATGTGTGCTCAGGAAATATAGCAGTTAATGGGAAGTTGTAACCGTGAGGATCCTTCCACGGACCGTATATAAGGTAGTTCACCCAGTAATAGGCTATATAATTCAACATGAGAGTGGCTACTATCTCATCCAAATTCAGAAAAGCTTTCAAAACACCGGGAATCGCCCCCCAGAATGCCCCAGCTAGGGTTCCAAGGATCAGGAGTATGGGTACAACCAGAGGATTTTGAAAATCCTTCAAGAGGAAAAGGGCACCCCACGTTGTCGCCATGGCTCCAAGGTACAACTGACCTTCTGCACCTATGTTCCATATCCTCATGCGAAAAACTATCGTCAAACCGAGTCCTGTTAGCATAAGGGGTATCATCTTCTGAATGGTGTCAGATAGACCGCACTCAGGTATGAAAGGCCATGAAAACATTTCCTTGTAAGCTTCCAGAGTGTTGGAGAATTTACCAGTAGTGGCCCATATGGTGATTCCCATGAGAATTAACGATATAGTTATCGAGAACAAAGATATCAACACGGAAAAATATCTTGGAATTTCTAACCTTTTCTCAACCTTTACTCTATACATTGACGACACCCGCCATCATCAAACCGATCTTTTCGAGATTGGAGGGATCTGGTTCTACCTCACCAACGATTCTACCTTCATATATCACGACGACTCTATCAGATAGGGTAAATATCTCGTCCAGATCTCCAGCAAGGAGTAGGATGGCGACCCCTCTATCTCTGGCTTCTAACAGACTCCTGTAAACGAATTCCATGGAAGCTACATCTAACCCTCTTGTTGGATGTTCAGCGATTATGAGTTTGGGATGAAGCTCGAATTCCCTTGCCACAACCACTTTTTGAATGTTTCCGCCGGACAGGAGTTTTACCGGTTTCAGAGGATCTGGCGTGATGATGGAGTATTTCTCTATCAGCGTTTTAACAGTATCCAGTATCTTCCTTCTGTCAAACCAGAAAACTCTCTTTTTGTCTTTTAGAAAGAGGTTTTCCGCCACCGAAAGATTTGGGCAGGTTGCTATTTCCTTCCTGTCCTGGGGGATATAAGATATGCCCAGTGATATTCTCTTTGAAACGCTTTCTCTTGTTATATCCTCATCATAAAAGATGATTCGCCCAGAAGAAACTTCCCTGAGACCCGTTATGACTTCCGCTAATTCTCTCTGACCGTTTCCTGCAACACCTGCAACACCAAGAATCTCTCCTTCTCTGACTTCCAAATTTATACCATTTAAAGCTGTGAACCCTTTATCGTTCAATGCCCTCACATCTTCAACTCTTAGCACTTCTTTTCCAGGATTCGCCGGTTTTCTCTCGATCTGAAACACAACGTTCCTTCCAACCATCATTCGCGCTAGTTTCTTTTCATCGTATTCTCCTCTTTTCAGAGTGCCAACAACTTCGCCATTTTTTAGAACCGTCACCCTGTCGCTTATTTCCATAACTTCCTTCAGTTTGTGACTTATGAATATAACAC
>QNAV01000086.1:0-5510 GCA_003641585.1 Thermotoga sp.
GCAAGGATAATAGAAATCCTTCAAAAATGATGGAGGGACACCCTTGAGGGTGTCCCTCTTTTCCTCAAGGAGTGATACCTTGTCATGTCTTCGAAAAAAACTGTACCGTATGTCTTGATAATGCCACTCCTTCTCGCTTTTGCTATCTTCATGATCTATCCTCTCTACAAGATCGTTGAGACCTCTTTCTACAAAGTCAGTTTCTTAAACCCCACGGCGAGACTCTTCGTGGGTTTTGATAATTATCGATGGCTTCTGAACTTCAAAGTTTTCAACCCGAAGTATTCTTACTTCGTGACTGCCCTTGGCAAATCTCTGATATGGGTTGCAGGATCCGTCCTGCTCAAAGTCATAATTGGTATGGTTGGAGCTCTTCTTCTAAACAGTAAGTTTCTGGCAGGTCGGAAAGTGTACAGAGCTCTGGTCATAGTACCTTGGGCGATTCCATGGGCTATGTCTTCCATGATGTGGGCCTGGACCTTAAACAGCCAGTTCGGGGTTGTGAATTCCATAATGATGAAGCTGAATCTCATAGAAAAACCAATCACTTTCCTTTCCGATCCAACGATGGCTTTTGCGACTACCATGGTGGTGGATGCGTGGGTTGGGCTTCCTTTCATGATAATAATGTTTCTTTCGGGGCTTCAGTCTATACCAGATACACTGTACGAAGCTGCCATAATGGATGGTGCAAACGAGATATCTTCTTTCTTCAAAATAACCCTCCCCTTGATGAAACCAGTTATTTTAACGGTCAGTCTCTTATCCCTTGTCTGGACTTTCAACTCTTTCGACATCATATGGATTCTCACAAGAGGGGGCCCATTAAGAGCTACAGAGACTCTTCCCATAGCCATATACAACACATCCTTCAGGTTGATAAGGTTCGGTGGGATAGGAAAAGCTTCCGCAATGACGGTTGTTCAGGTTTTAATAGTGACCCTCATCTCTATTTTCTATATAAGGACTTTGGAGAAAGGTGAGACAAGATGAAGATGAGCACGAAGAAAAGAGTCAAAAAAGTAACTTATCAAATCTTAGCACTTCTTCTAATAGCTTTCCTTTTCTTGCCCATATATCAAATGCTCATAACCGCGTTGAGGCCAGCAGACCTTCCATGGCCTTCACCTGCGCCACTTTTGCCTGAGAAGGTCACGCTGTCCAACTTCTTCCAAGCTTTCAGGTTGGTTCCAAGGCTTCCAAGATACCTTTTAAACAGCTTCATATATGGAATTGGAGTGAGCTTTTTGTCGCTTCTGATAGCTATCCCAGCTGGCTACAGCCTTGCGAGGTTCAGATACATATTAAGGAAGCCTCTCATGATCTTTGTGATATACGCCAACATGTTCGCTCCCATAATGTTACTCGTTCCTATATATGTCATCATGAAAAGTCTTGGGTTGATAGATACTTACCTCTCCGTGATACTGGCTGGTTCGATTTTCACAATACCTCTCTCAACGTGGCTGATGGTCTCCTACATGCAAACCATACCGAGAGACATCGAAGAGGCCGCTCTTATCGATGGTTGCTCGAATTACTCTGTTTTAACGAAGATAGTAATGCCACTCATAAGTCCTGCGATAGTCGCTGTTTTCATATATGCATTCATAACGGGTTGGAGCCAGCAATTCATACTAGCTCTTGTTCTCATAAAAACAGATCAGTTGATGCCGATAACTCAAGGATTGTATCAGTTCTTCAGTAGAAGTTCTGTAAGATGGAACGAACTCATGGCTGCTATCCTCATATCGACGCTCATACCCGTTTTTCTATTTCTGGCCGTTCAGAGATATATAATAAAGGGACTGACATCAGGAAGCTTAAAAGAATAGGAGGGAGAACTTGTCGACCATATCGAAAATTTTGTTTGAAAAAGCGCGAGAATTTATCGATGATGGTGTGGTGATAGAAGATTTCGTCATAGGTGTTGGTCTCACCGCTGTGAAATTGAGTGACGGGAGAGCTGGCGTTGCTTTCACAAATAAACAAGACACGCTCGGAAAATGCGAGGAATTTTACAGATGCGTGGGACTCGATGGAGATCTTGAAAGTAAAGCAGAAGTTGGAATGACAGCAGTAGAACTCCTGGAAATAGGCCTTTTTTCAGGAGATCCCCTTCTCAGATCCGTTGCTTACGCCACTTTGAACGCTGTCTTCAACTTCAACCGTGATAGGTTCGTAAAGGGAGATGTTATGGAATACCTTCAGGTCAATGAAAACGACATTGTGGGTATGGTCGGTGAGATAGAACCTTTAGCCGATGCTTGGAAAGATAAAGTCTGGGATCTTCTGATCTTCGATAGAAACAGAAAAAGAGACGATATATTTCCAGATTGGGCCATCGTTGATCTTCTTCCAAAATGTACCGTCGTTGTGATAACGGGCTCGGCTATAGTCAATGGGAGCATAGATTGGGTTTTGAAGTACGTGATGACAGAAAAAGTCGCCATAGTTGGCCCGTCCACTCCTTTAGTCGAAGGGGTTTTACCGGTTAAGATACTATCAGGAGTCTACATAAAGGATTCCGATGTTCTATTCGATCTCGTATCGAAGGGTGCTGGGACCAAAAAAATCATTCGATCCGGAGCGGCAGAAAAAGTCAACATCATTCAAAAAAGTGCTGGAGAGAATTTTTATCGGGTATGATGTATTTCCCCTTTGGAAGCATCACCTCTTCTGTTTCCAAATCGAAAAGCTTTTTCATGTTACATGAATTTATGACCTCTTCAGGTTTTCCACAGTCTATTATCGTTCCATCTTTCATGAGAAAAACAGTATCACAGAACAATAAGGCCAAATTTGGATCGTGAAGTGACAATATCGCCATCTTTCCCAGTTTTCTTGAGATATTTTCCACAACGGATAACGCCAGCAAGCTATTTTTAAAATCCAGAAAAGAAGAGGGTTCATCCAGCACCATCAGTTCTCCTTCTTGCGCCAGCCCTCTTGCTATAAGGACGAGCCTTTTCTGACCGCTACTCAGCTGAACGAACGGTTTTTCTTTGAGGCCTTCTAAATTCAACATGTTGAGATACTTCATGACAATTTCTTCGTCTTCTCGGGTTGGTCCAAATATCGTGTTCAAATGGGGATGCCTTCCCACCAAAACTGTCTCGAAGACGGTATAAGGAAAACTCAAGGAGAACTCTTGAGGAACGTAGGAAATCAGTTTTGCTCGTTCTTTGAATTTCAACTCGGTTAAATCCCTTCCCTTGAAGAAAATCTTTCCTCTTTTCGGTTGAAGAATCCCCACAATCGTTTTCAAGAGGGTGGATTTTCCCGCACCATTTGGCCCCAAAATGCATCCTATGCCGCATTCTTGTTCAAGATTTATCCCTTTCAGAACCTCCACTATCCCGTTGTATGAGAAACGAAGGTTTTCAATCCTTAGCATAGAGGACACCTTTTTTCCTTACAAGTATCGCGAAAAGCACAGGAGCCCCCACGATGTTTGTAACAACACTTAGAGGAAGTTCAGATGCTGTCAGGATTCTGGCAAGATCATCACATACAAGGAGAAGAAGAGCCCCCACCATTGCCGTCATCGGAACGAGTCTTCTGTTGTCCGATCCAACCATGAGTCTTGCAACATGAGGCGCAACGACTCCTATCCAGGTTATGATCCCAGCTACAGAGGTTACAGCGGAAGTTGCAAGTGTTGCTAAAAGAATAGATAGAGTCCTGTATTTTCTAACATCAACTCCTAGAGCTTTCGCTTCCTCATCACCTGCCGAGAGAACATTGTATATCCAGCGAAGACAGAGCATGCCGGTGATACCCAGCAACATGGGAACCAGTGCGAGCATGAGGTCGCTCCATCTGACACCTGTGAAGCTTCCAAGGAGCCAGAAAACGATGGTTGGAAGTTTGTTGTATGGATCTGCAAGATACTTCACAAGTCCCAGAAGGGCTGAGAAAAAAGCGGAAATTACCATCCCCGCTAAGACAAGACTCAGCACGGTACTTCCAAGTTTTTTTCCCAAAGAATATGATAAGAAGACGGATATCAAACCGAATATAAAGGAAAATCCCTGAATCAAGTAATTGATTGGGAATAAAAGTATCGCAACAGCAGCTCCAAAAGCGGAACCGCTGGTAACACCGAGTATCCCAGGACCTGCGAGGTAATTTCTGAAAAGGTTCTGGAAAGTGACACCTGCAAGACCGAGTGAAGCACCCGATAGAGATACTATCAATATCCTTGGAAGTCTAACATCTACGAGTATCGCTTTTTCAACCTCGCTCATGTTCCAGGGTATGAAGAAGTATCTCCCAAGGATCAAGGAGATGACAAAAACCAGGAAGAACAGAAGAACACCCTTTTTCAAAAACTTCACACTCCCGTTCTTAACCTCGTCTAGTAGATTATACCCGAAAAATCGATTGTGACTCACTTTGACCCACTCCCGATCCCCTAAAGGGGATAGGATTCTTACTGGCTCGAGGCCAGCTTCCACGGGCTAACGCCCGGGCCACGTAGGTGTGGGCTAAACCTCACACCTACGGCGGGGGCCAAACCCGCTACTACCAGGCCGCAGCCTGTATACTTTTTGTGGATGTTTATCGCACCCACCCCATCACGATGATATTCAAAACCACAAACCGGACACTTGAAATTCCTGTTCGATGGCTTATATCTGTGCCCGCACACAGGGCATGTCTGAGAGGTGTATTCTTCAGAGACGAAATCCACTTCAATACCCGTAGCCTCCGCTTTGTACTTGATGAGGTTGGCTATCTTTCTAAACAACCACCCGTGGAGTTTTTGGTTAGCGACTTTGTTGTATTTAGCTCGGTTTCTTATGCCGGTTACATCGCCGATCACTATCACTTTAGCGTTTCTTTCGATAACCCATTTCACGAAGTTTGATGTTATCTTGTGGAGAATGTCGTTTATCTGATTGTTGAGTTTTCGCAGTACGCGTTTCTCGGCTTTGAGAAGTTTTCGGTGTTTTCTGGAACCTTTCGTGGACTTAACTAGTGCACTTTGCAAACTAGCCAGCCGCTTGTTTCTGTATCTGAGTTTTGCGTTCAGAATACCACCGTTCCAAATTCTTACTTCATAACCATCAAAAGCCGTGATGGGGTGTATAACGCCAAGGTCTACCGAGATCACCTTTCCGCCTGTCTTCTGAGTGCGACCATCCACCTCGATGGTTAGGTGGATGTAGTATCTTTCATTCTTGGAATCCCAAACGAGTTTCGCGAGCTTGATCGTAGAGTTTTGTAGTTTGCCAACAAGAACGGATGGAATCGGAACATGCAGAGGCTTATTGCCTTTGCCATTCGAAAGCACCAAAGCTTCACCTTTGACATGTATCGCCGAAGTCTTCCAGATGGTAGGCATGTACTTTTTTGCTCGGAATGGCGGTTTGGCTGATTGATGGATCTTTCGTGCAGCAAAATAGCTCTTCAAAGAGTTGAAGTACTGCTGTACCATGGCCTGCTTGGAATGTGTGTGGAGAGGTATATCGACACCCCAACGCAGAATGTATTTCTGAACTGTA
>QNAV01000087.1:0-5507 GCA_003641585.1 Thermotoga sp.
GGAAAACCTGTGTCGATCATGCTTTTGAAAAAGGGAAGGGATGCTACAGTGACTGTGTGCCATTCGAGAACAGAGAACCTTTTCGATATAACAAAACACTCCGACGTTCTGATAGTTGCTGTTGGAAAAGCTTTTTTCATAAAGCCAGAGCATGTCAAAGAAGAAACAGTCGTTGTGGATGTGGGTATAAACTTTGCCGATGGGAAAATCGTTGGAGATGTGGATCCAGAGGTGGAGAAGATAGCCAGGTTAACACCGGTTCCTGGAGGAGTAGGGAGGATAACGACAACGTTGCTGATGGAACACGTGGTCAGATCTGCGGAGATGAGGACTTATGGAAGGAATCAGATCAGTTTCTGAGATAACGAGTTACATAATGGAGCTCATGGAAAATGATCCCTACCTGACAGATGTTTGGGTTTATGGGGAGGTTTCAAATTGTAAGATCAGAAATTCACACATATTCTTCTCGTTGAAGGATGAGGAAGCGAAACTGAATTGTGTCATCTTTGGCGGTGAATCGAAGGGTATAAGATTGGTGGAAGGAAGCGTTATCGCTGCCAGAGGGGACGTAAAGGTATATCCTCCTCATGGAACTTACAGAATGATATGTGAAGAGGTCCGTTCTATCGGAATGGAAGGTTTATACAGCATGAGATATAAAAGAGTCTTAGAGAGGATGATAAGAGAAGGATGGCTTACTAAACCCAAAAAGAAATTACCAGAATACCCCCGAAAGATAGGAGTGATCACTTCAAGAGACTCCGCAGCTTTTCAGGATATGTTAAAAACAATTAGAGAGAGATATCCTTTTGTGGAGATTTATCTCTTTCACACCCAAGTTCAAGGAGAAGGAGCGAAAAAGACACTAATAGAGGCCATTGAAAGATCGAAAAAATACGATCTTGATCTCGTGATAATCGCAAGGGGTGGTGGTTCACAGGAGGACCTCTGGATCTTCAACGAGGAAGAAGTTGTGGAAGCTCTGGTAGGGATCGAGCCTCCCGTGATAACGGGGATTGGTCATGAAGTGGATAGGGTGTTGATTGACCTCGTGGCTGATTTTCCAGCGCATACACCAACCGCTGCTGCCGAGATGGCTGTACCAAACGTTAAGGAAGTGTACAGAGAATTGAAGGAAACTTTTGAGAGAATAAAAAGGGAGTTTTTGGAAAAATTCGAGGATTTTGAGAGAAAGCTGGAAGATATCAAAAGATCTCTCTGGGTTTACCAAAGGATTTTCCTTTTCAGGATGAGAGAGTATGAAAACATATTGATTAGTATGCGGGAAGAAATGCTGAGCGTCATGATGAGGAGGATCGAAGAATTCTCTCAGAAAATAGAGAATGCTGGTAGAGTTCTGGAAAGTTTGGATCCGAAGAAGCCTTTGAACAGAGGATTCGCAATGATATTCAAAAATGGAAAACTCATCACAAGCTCATCATCTTTGAAAAAAGGAGATAGGGTGTGTGTAGTTATGAAGGATGGTGATAGGGAGGCGGTCATCGAATGAAACTGGAAGAGAAATTAAAAGAACTTGAAGAGATACTGGGGAAACTTGAGAACGATGAGATCCCTCTAGAAGAAGCTATAAGTCTTTTTCAAAGAGCAGTGAACCTATATAAGGAATGTCAAAGAGACTTTGGGGAGATGAAGATGAAAGTGATAGATGTCATGAAGGAATTGGAAGATAAGCCTTCAAGTTAACAAACCCTTGGAATAAGTTGACATACGAAGTATCAGGATTTTTGAAAGGAGGGAAAAAGATGAGATTGATGTTGAAAAATGGGGAGCTTGAGGTTACGATGAACGCATTGAGGAGGTTGGTCTACCTTGCTGTCCTTGAAAGCTATGGGCCCGTTGGGTTGGAACCTGAAGGTGTCCTGAACAAATTTTTTGGAAAATCGGAAGGAAAGGGTATCAGGGTTGAGGAGAGAGACGATGCCACCATAGTCGTTGATCTATTCATAGACCTCGAATTCGGTATGAGAATACCGGAAGTTGCGAGAAACATTATGGAGAACGTCACTCATAAGTTGAAAACTCTGGCGGGTTGTGAAAAAGTAGAGGTTAACGTTCACATAACTGGTGTAAAATGAGGAGGTGTTCCCGTCTTGAGAAAACTCAATGGAAGAAGATTCAAGATTGCGTTCAAGAAAGCTACGGAGAACCTTCTAAAGCACAAGGACGAGATAAATGTGTTGAATGTTTTTCCTGTTCCAGACGGGGACACCGGTTCTAACATGGTTTCAACTATGATGGAGGGGTGTAAGCAACTCGATGAACTGAAAAGTGATGATTTGCCTGATGTTTTAACTGCCATAAAAAATGGAACGCTGATGGGAGCGAGGGGGAATTCTGGCGTCATCCTTTCCCAAATATTCAGGGGGATGGCAGAGTGGCTTCCAAAAGGACGGAAAACCATAACCCCTCGTGATTTCCTGGAGATGCTCAGAAACGCAAGAAAAGTAGCATATTCTGCTGTTATAAAACCTATTGAGGGAACGATCCTGACCGTTGTTAGAATGATAGATGAGGAATCTCGAGATTTGCAATTCGAAGATTTCGAAAATTTAATGGATTGGATCCTGGAAATCTCAGAGAAGGCGGTGGAACTCACCCCATCGCTTCTTTCAAAATTGAGGGAAGCAGGAGTGGTGGATGCTGGAGCAAAAGGATTATATTACATATTTGAGGGGTTCAAGGAAGCTATCTTGGGTGCAGAAGAAGTGAGGTTAGAAGAAATTGAGGAAGTCTCGACAGAGGAGATACCTAGAATGGTTTATGAGGAGTTAGAGTACCGGTACTGCACGGAAGTTATAGTCAATGGCAAGGAAAATATGATGAATCTCCAGACAGAGATTATCGATTTTCTGAATAGTGTTGGAGACTCAACAGTTGTCGTTGTTCAGGATAATCTACTGAAGGTGCACGTTCATACGAATCATCCAGGACGCGTTTTGGAAAGACTTTTGGAGTATGGGGACATAATGAAGGTGAAGATAGACAACATGAAAGTTCAACATGAACACATCGTGTCCGGAGTTGAGGAACGTAAGAAAGTGGGAGTCGTTGCGGTCTCACCGGGAGACGGTATAGCTGAAATCCTCAAAAGTCTTGGAGTGGATATCGTAATAAAGGGTGGACAAACGATGAATCCCAGTACAGCCGATTTAAAAAATGCTATAAACAAAATCCATGCGGAAACGGTGTTTCTGTTTCCAAATAACCCCAATGTATTCCTTGCAGCGAAACAAGCTGCAGAAGCTATTGAGGATAAAGAGGTGATAATAATTCCAACTATCACCGTTCAAGAATGTGTCGCCGCCATGGTCGAGTATGATCCAGAAGCTGAGCCGGAAAAATTGGAGAAAATATTTAAAAAACTTGCGGAGAGTTGTGTTCCTATCTCTATAACGAAAGCCATAAGAGATTCTGGAAAAGGTAAGAATAAGATAAGAAAAGGTGAGTATCTAGTGTTCGTCAGGAAAAAGTTGTACTCTCATGGATATGACTTAACTCGTGTCCTGGATGAGGTTTTGCAAAAGACGAGCGCATCATCTAAAGAAATAATGACACTTTTTCTGGGAAAAGGAGCCAGAGACTACGAAATCGATAAAATAAAGAAATTGGTTGAAGAGAAATACCCGAATTTGGATCTTGAAACTCACAAAGGAGGACAACCTCATTATCCCTATCTGATCATTCTTGAATGATAAGAAGAGGTGATGAAAATAAAGGCTATAGTGTATCTTCCCCTGAATCCTCAAAAAGCAAAGGAACATAACTTACCTGTGAAATTACCGATTTTACTTGAAGACTTCCCCACGGTGGTGGATGAGGACAAAATACCACTAGATGTGATATTGAGGGGTTTGGAAGCTCAATATGAGGTATCCAAAGATGATTATTACGCATCTTATCTTGTTTATTTTTATTATGAGAAATTCAAAGAACTGGTGAATAAGGAAGAGTATGAAAAAGCACTGGAAGTTCTGGAGAAAGCAAGAAGAATCATCTACGATTACAGGTATCACTTCTACAAGGGAATCCTGTTGAAGAAGATTGGAAAACTGGGTGAAGCGGAAGTAGAACTCAGAATCTCGTTGTCCCAGAATGAAAATTTCCCTCTTGGATTTTATGAATTAGGAGAAATTTTAGCAAACAAAGGTGAAATAGAAGAAGCCATAGAGAGCTATCACAAAGCCTACGAAAGTGATAAAAATTTCCTTCTCCCGCTTCTTAGAATAGGAGAGCTTTATAGAGAAACAGGTGATTTGATCTCCGCCGTGAACATCTTCGAGAGCATTTTGAAGAAGGATGAAGAATTCGTTGAGGCTTATTATCAGTTGGGATTGACTCTGAACGAACTTCAAAAGTTCGATAAGGCAGCGGAGATTCTAGAAAAAGCCTTAAAGAAACAAGATAGGGATGATACGAAGCTGGCTCTTGCGTATTCACTTGTGAAGGTTGGGAAATTTTTTAGGGCTTTGAAGATATTAGATGAGTTACGAAAGAAGAAAGGAGATGATCCCATCATCCTGACTGAATATGGGATATTGGCAAGAGATATTGGCCTTTACGAAGACGCTCTGGAAAGCCTCGAAAGAGCTTTCAATATCAGTAGGGAAGATGAAATAGTGAGATACAACTATGGAAGGATACTCCTCCATTTTGATAGGAAGAAAGCTTTTGAAATTTTAAGTAGTTTGACAGGGGATCTTGCCGTCAAAGCGAATGATCTTTTGAATCTCATCGAGCTGGCAGAAAACGCTTCTGTAGAGAGGGGCTCAGCTCTAAGGAAAGCACAAGAGATTTTTAAGGATGACTTGGAACTACTGGATGAATTCATCGATGATGGGATTTTCCTCATAAATGAATTTTTGCATCTCATCGAAGAGGAAGAACTCTTCCAAGAAAGATTCAAATTCTTGAGAGAAGGAGAGATTCCATTTTTCGAATCAGATATAAATTCCTCAGATTACTTAGATATACTCTACTCTATGATGCTCAAAGTGGGATTCGATCCGATAGCTCTTGAGGAGAACGTAACGAGATTCGCAGTTTCTGTGTACGGAAACGGTTTGATGCTCGCGGCAGCAAGAACCCTTCTTAGGTTATATCAGACGCTGCTCTATACAGGAGAATTCGATGTGGAAAGATTTTTAGAAAGTGTTGTTCCAGAGATGCAGGATCTCCACTGGAAATTCGCCCTGTCTTTGTCTAGATACCATGAAAAAGAAACGTTCGATCCAAGCAGAGGTGATGATTTTGTCATATCAATTGTCAGGAAATTCGCTGTGGGTGATGTCAACATCGAAAGAGATGATTGGAGAAAGATCGTGAGATCTTTAAAGGAGTTGGAGGTGAGATGAAGATGTACTCCGTGGATAGACAGAAATTGATTTCAAAGCTTGCCATCCCTGGCAACACCAAGATCATTCTGTTGGTTCTGGATGGACTGGGCGATACACCTGTCAACGGGAAGACACCTCTTCAGGAGGCAA
>QNAV01000088.1:0-5506 GCA_003641585.1 Thermotoga sp.
ACTCTGGATATGTCGGCAAATTCCTCTTTTATGTAATCTTTCAGATGAAAAAGCATTCTACCGTATTTTTCAAGATAACCTTTGAATCTTCTCCACAAGGTTTCATTAGGATTGGAAAGATCTATATGGCATCTCCAAATCCATTTTCTACCATCATCTAAAAAACACGGTATCATGGCAGGTTGAGGAGCGTGGATTATTACGACATCGGCTGAAAGATCCAAAATCTCTGAATTTCTCTCATTTACTTTTTCGTACAGACTCCACTCTTCTTCAGTGATCTTTACATCTCCACCTTGAAGACCGTTGTGAATCTTTTTAGTCACGTTGAAAAATTCTCCTGGTGCTTCTATGACCTCCCATTCAGCTTTCAGACCCAGCGATCTCATCAAAGGAACCAGTCCTTTTAAAAGTTCTGCCACTCCACCTCCGTAGGAGGTAGAATTGACATGGATCACTTTCAAACCTTTAAGATCCTTTGCTTCCTCTTTCAACACATCCACGTATTCTCCGACGATTCCTCTATATACCTCAACATCCCTTTCCGGTAGTTTCACTCTCAACTTCTTCCCCTCCCTATGCTTCTACTTCATTGCCCAGCCTATCATTCCTCTAACATAATACTTCTGCAGAAATATGTAAACCAGTATGGGAACTATCATAACGGTTATAGCAGCAGCAGACAACAATCCCCAGTCAACGTGATATACCCCCCTCATCAAGGGAACCCTCTGAGTTGCAAGAAGTTTGTCCGGGGAATATATGGTTATGAGAGCCAGAAAGAAGTCACTCCAGACCCAATTGAATTGAAGCGCCGCAGCAGAGCCTAAGGCGGGTAAAGACAGAGGAAGGATTATCTTAAGAAATATCTTGAAATCCGATGCTCCATCTATTCTGGCTGCTTCTTCTATAGAAACAGGAATGGTGACGAAGAAATTTCTCATAAAGAAAGTTATCCATGGTAGACCCCATGCGGTATGAAGAAGTATCAGACCGATATAACTATCTATCAAGCCCATAGAGCTCAACATCTGAAAAACAGGGACGGCTATCATCTGCTGAGGAAGCGCAAGGGTGAGTATTATTATTGTAAAGAGGAATTTCTTGAGAGGGAATCTATATCTCGAAAAATAATATCCTGCCATCGTTGCAATGATGATTGGAAATACGGTAGACGGTACAGCCACTTTCAAAGAATTGATGATCCCTTTACTCAAAGGAGCGGTCGGGTGATTCCAAGAAGCTGAAAAATTTCTGAATGTGAAGTGGACGCTTTCAAAGTTCCACCAACCATGTAGAAGCTCGTCCAGAGGTCTTATAGCTGTCATGAGAACACCTATGAAAGGTACGAGCCACACAAGTCCTATCAACCACGCTATCAGATTCATGATCAGATATCTCTTCCTCTTCATCTCAGTTCACCTGCACTTTTAGTCAGTGGAATACTGGCGAGGAGGGTGGAGACAGTCAGTATAACCGCAACAACCGATGCCTTCCCATAATTCAACTCTCTGAAAGCATACGTATACATTTGTAACGCTAGAACGTTCGAAGCCCCACCTGGCCCTCCCATTGTTGCAACGTACACGATATCGAAGATCTTCAATTCCCAGAGTAAAGTCATTATAGTTACAACAACCGTTACTGGTTTCAAGAGGGGTATCGTTATTTTGAAAAAGATCTTTAAAGGTGTAGCACCATCGATGGCGGCGGCTTCGTAAAAATCCTTAGGGATAGTTTCAAGACCCGCTGAATAAAGGACCATGCTGAAACCTGTCCAGAGCCATACCGAACCGAATATCAGGGAGAAGAGAGCTGTATCAGGGTAAGCTGTCCATGTTTTCCCTTCAATACCAAAGATTCTAAGAAATCCATTCACCACACCGACACTTCCATCGAACATGAACCTCACCATAACTCCCCCAACGATCATGGGCATGACCATTCCAAGAAAAATTATAGATTTTAGAATATTTCCTCCCTTCACTTTCCTCAGAATCACAGCCAATATCAAACCCAGGGATATCGTCAAAGGTAGGTGTATGGCTATCCATATGAGATTATGAAGAAGGGTCCCAAGGGGAAATCCCCTTGAGAACCCTTCTGGATCAAAAGTGTCTCTACTTTTCAGAACTTCCACATAGTTTTTTAAGGAAAATTTTCCATTCTCATCCAAGAAACTTGTGAATATCGTTCTGAGAGAAGGATATATAACGAAGGTAACTATCAGAACGAGAGCTGGTGCCATGAATATTAGAAAGTGGGATAATTTCGATTTTTTCACCTCTTCCACCTCTTACTTCATCTTTTCATCGAGAACTCTCAAAACATCATCCAATCTATCAGGTTTAACCCACAGGAGTTTCAGTTGATCCCAAAACGCCGTTTGGAAAGCTCCTCCCACTGAATCGTCAAGATCCGTGAGAGCTTCCATCTTGACGATTATCTTTGCTACCTCCTTGTCAACAGGTGGGTAAGCATCCAATGGGACCAACTTGTTTGTGGCTATATGGCCACCCTGCTGCACCTGATACTTCTGACCCTCTGCTCCGCAAAGGAATGCCAACAACTTTTTCGCCTCTTCAGGGTATTTCGTGTATTTTGGAACGAAAGCATAGTCTGCTCCAAAAACTACCCCTTTGGCACCTGGTAACGCAAATACCCCAAGGTCATCTGGATCGTCGACCATTCCGGTTATCCAGCTTCCCATGAAATACAATCCGTAATCACCGTTCCACCATTGTTTAAGCGCCATGGTCCATTCGGTTGGTTCACCAAAGTATCCTTTTTTCAGCAGCGAAACGAGTTTTTCAAAAGCGTATCTTACAGTGTGACTCTCCCATTTTATGTTCCCTTCTATAAGATCTTTATGAACGTTGGGACCTGCAAACGTTATTATGAAGTGCTCTGTAACATCCGACAGCGGCCATCCAACTCCATTTCCGCTTGCTATTGGAGCTTTTATACCAGGGATCTTCTTTATCTTCTCGAGAAGATCAACGAATTCATCCCAGGTGCTTGGAACCTTGAGGTTATACTTTTTGAAGAAGGACTTCCTGTACCAGAATCCCGGCTTAACTTTTCCTGTGTATGCCGCTCCATACAACTTGCCGTTCAACTTAACAGCGTTTAAAACCCCTGGTAGATAATCCTTTTCACTTATTATGTCACTGACTTCCATAACATGACCCTTTTTTGCTTGATCCAGGATGAACCAACCCCACATGAATATGACATCCCCAGGTGTTTTACCAGCGCTGAATTGAGCTGGTAACAAGTTTGCAAGGTCTTCAGCACGATAGATCCTGTACTCAACTTTTATTCCCGTTTTCTCTTCAAAAGCTTTTAAGACTGGTAGGAATTTCTCTTCCTCAGCACCAGCCCAAGGACCTATGACAGTCAGAGTTTTGGAGATCAGCAGAACACTGAGAATCAGTAGAGATATGATGATAAATTTCCTCATAAGGATCCCTCCCTTAAAAGTGGAAATATTTTTTTCGTTACATGAATTAATATATCATTAAAGATTCACCGAAGTCAAAAAAGAAAGAGCGAGAACTCGCTCCGTAATAAGGTATATTCGAAGAAATTCAACGATAATCTATTATTTTCGATCCTCCATACAATCAATCTTTGAAGAGCATCCAATCTATTCCTGCAAGTTCTGAGAATATTATGAGTTCTTCAACATAATCTCCATAAACAGCATGAATATGATTGGAGGAGTAGTTTGCTAGAAACTTGTCGATAGAGGTTTCTATCTTAGCAAATGCGTGTGGCCAGTTTTCCTGGATGCTTTTCGCTATCTCCTCATTCTTCTCCTCTCCGAAGTCAAGGAATTCTCCAGGAACTATCGCCATTCTGTAAACACCATCTTTTCTGGTTAACCTGGCCATTGTGACTTTTCCTGGAGCTGCGATGTGTCTTACAGAAGCCCCACCTGCAGGGAAGTAGAAGCTCTCTGGATAGAACTCCACTTTCTTCAAATTCTCCTCTGGATCGTATGATCTCCCCGCAAAGAAAGTTGGATGAGAACCGGAGTTACAGAGATCAATGAAATCTTCTTCCTCCACGTAATGCCTGACATCAGCGAACAGCACGGGAGATCTTGCAATAAGTTTCAATATCTGCATGGTTAGAGCGGCATCGGAGTCGGCTTCGGTCGCACAAACTATCGGTTCATGAGGTCCCTCCCAATCGTATGGATCGTTGAGGAAGGCTTCTGTGACATCCATGGTAGCGAAGTTTTCTGTCAGTTCCATTTGAGCTTTGATTCCGACAAAATCCAATTCAAATTCATCGATCATTTCTCTAACGGCGTAATAGCTTTTTATCTGAAGCTCTAATTTTTCTGGTGTTAACCATTTCCCATCATAATGTACTTTCTTTGATTTTTCCTCCAGCCAGAGTCTTGCTTTTCTTGCCTTGTCATCAGGTACCTCATAACTCCTCCTGACTATTTCATATTGATCGATGTGTTCAACATCAACACCGAATATCTTGTTCCACAAATCAACGTTTGGTACAGCGGTGTACATCCCCATTGGCCTTCCACCGAACATACCGTATCTCAAACCTTTGAGTTTTTTCAGAGTGGTTCCTGCTCTTATGAAAGCCATCACCTTTCTAAAAGTTTCAGGATCCTCGATATCTCCCCACATCCTGTAATGCTTCGTCCCGTCCTGTTCAAGGCTACCAGCGGCTGATAACATGGCAACCATCCCAGGATACTGAGGATTTATGTTCGAAAATAGAAGAAACGGGCCTGGAGCGAATTTACTGGCGATGACTGTAAAGTGCGGAAAAGCCCAAACAGCGTAGTTGAAGATCGTAACCTCTGCTCCAAGCTCTGCAAGCCTTCTACCCTCTTTTTTCGCAATCGAAGGTTTCCATACGACTTCATTTGCTCTTATCACTTCTATTTCTCCTGTTTCTTCCAGCTTTTTCGCTATTCTGTCTTCAAATTTTCTCACAATTTGCTCTAAATCTTTGTGAACATATTCTCTACCATCAGAGAAGCTAATTAATCCCACTTTCCTCTTTTCCATTTAATTTCACCTCCTGATTTGTCAGAAAATCGTTTGCGAAATCATATGAATTATATTTCTCATCGAAATTTCCCTGCAATTTCAGTCTCAATCGATTACAAGCAATAAAACTCGATTATACTCGGAGAAACGTTTTCTTCTTTTTTTCTCAAGCAATAACTCTAGAGGAATTCTTTGAAATTGAAAAGGAATTCTTTGTATAATAGTATAGCAAACGATTTCTAATTCACGGGAGGAATAGTTATGAATAAAATAACATTGAAGGTTATTGCAGAGAAATTAGGAGTATCTATTTCAACCGTATCGAGAGCTCTAACAGGTAAACCAGGTGTGAGTAAAGGATTGAGAGATAAAATAATAGCAACCGCAAAAAATCTGGGATATTATCCTGACGTCACTGCCACAGGTTTAAGACGTGGCAAAACTATGACCATAGGAGTTCTTCTCCCAGAACTCAG
>QNAV01000089.1:0-5452 GCA_003641585.1 Thermotoga sp.
CAGCATATCCAAGAGTTTTTCCCATTTGTCGTGCACGAATACCAAATCCCATTTTTCTTTGGATGCTATATACTTCAGTATATCTACGTAAAACCCCTTCGGTGTGTCGTTCTCCATATAGCACATGGGATAATCATCGTATATTCCCACCTTCATACTCAAACAAAACACGACTGAAGATAGAAATAACATAGTTATAATCATTACACGAATCTTGTCAAAACAACTTCGCATATAGAATCACCTAACTTCTCATATTCTGCTAAAAAATTGGGTAGGATAGATCTAAAACCTTTTCATATATTATCATATCTATATCTATTTAGAAGAAATCGCAATGAACCTTGAATGAGCGAAAAAACAAGAGATATTTTTACAGTTTAAATTTTTTGACCCGCTTCTCCCACAACAACGGGAAGTAGCCTCCCCTCTTCAACATCCACGATACCAAGATCAGACATCTTGTAGAAAGGACTTACAGTGAGCGCTAAGACGCTGAACAATTTTACTGGTTCTCTATGACGAACACCAACATCTCTCAATTTGGATTCCATCTTTTGAAATTTGTATAAAACCCTTTCAAAGGGTTCATCCGTGATCAAACCGCCAATTGGAAGTTCCAGTAAATGCACCTTTCCATCTATGAATATCGACATACCTCCTTTCGCTTCTATAACAGAATTTACCGCCTTTACCATGGATTCTATTTCCTTCCCGATGACGAGTATGTTATGGGAATCATGGGAAAATGTGGTAGCGAAAGCCCCCTTTCGCAGGCCGATATTCTCAATGAATCCCACACATCCTTTGGGAACAACTTCCTTCCTTTTGAAAACCGCTATTATGGATATATCTTTAGAAGCGTCTATAACCGGATATCCATTTTCGAATCTTAAAATACGCTTTGATAAAGTAGTTAAGGTGTTTTCCATATTATCCACCGATATGACATTCACTTCAAGGTGGCCATGATATTCCTTCTTGTACACGCGGAAATCTTCTTTTCTTAACTTTCTTAAATTTATGGAATTTGAAAATTCTTCAAAGTTTCTTGTATCCTTCAACATAGATGAAGTGTAAGGAGAGCCTTTCACGAAGACTTCGAGAGGCTTTATTTCTTCAATACTTTCTGATATGAAGAAGCTTGCCTTCTTACCTGGACTTATCGCTCCTAAATGTCTCAAACCCAGATAAACAGCTGGTCTAATCGTGACAGACGATATGGCATCCAAAGGATCCCAACCTTTGGATATAGCCAGATTCACCAAGAGATTCAAATGACCCACGGCAAGGTCGCTTGGAAGGAAATCATCTGTTACCATCAAAATTCTGGATCTATCTTTCAAACCCATGATGAACCTTATGTTCTCTTCTGTCAAAGATTTTCGCTGTATCATCACGTACATTCCCTTTCGTAGCTGCTCTTCCATCTTGTTGGGATTAGTGAGTGTATGATCCGATCTTATACCATGGTACAGATAAGAAGATAGATCCCTCCCTCTGAGTGTTGGGCAATGTCCTTCTATGCTGAGATTTCTTTCTCTTGCAATGCTGAGTATCTTCAAAAGTCTTTCGTCACCTTCCAGAACGCCGTTGTAATCCATGACTTCCCCCAGGGCTATGACCCCTTCCTTTTCAGACAGCTCCCTGACGTCATCTGGCGTTATTTCCGCATTACTGGTTTCCAGGTGTTTCCTCGTAGTTGGTACACAACTCGGGATAGCCGTGTATATTTCAAGCGGTTGACCTAAGGCGTTCTCTATCATGAACTCAACACCTTTTTTGCCGAAAACATTCGCCATCTCATGAGGATCCTGAAGGACAGCCACCGTTCCGTGAGGAATGACCGCCTGTGAGAAAACTTTTGGTGTCACAAGACTGCTCTCGATGTGCATATGAGAATCTATGAATCCAGGGATTGCATATAAACCCTTTAGATCCATCACTTCTCCATCGAGCTCGTCTTTGTAATCTCCTTTTTCTACAAATTCGAAATTCCCTTCAAGAACAGAAAACCAGCCCTTATAAATCTTCTTCTGTATGACATCGACTATCCTTGCATTTTTGAATATCTTTCTCCTCATGTTTCAAGCTCCCTTGAGAGTATCCTTACAGCCTCAAGAGCAACATCTATAGCTTTTTTCTCTCCTTTTTTGAACATCCTTTCCTTTTCAGAAAGTGAAGGCTGTTTTTCCAGCCAGATGTTCGAATCCGTTGCCAGTATAGCTCCAACGTGAAGACGTTTAACACTTCCTATGGTGAAGACCGTTGCGCATTCCTGCTCTGCCGCAACAACACCAGCATCTTTCAGAAATTCGTTGAGGTTTCTATCCTGTTTGTAGTACGCATCTCTGGAATAGACTATTCCCATGTAATAGTCGTAACCGAGACTCTCGCACGCCTTTACAAGAGCTGTTGTCACCTCAAAATCAGCAACGGCAGGAAATGGAAGGGGAGCGTAAGCTAGAGAAGTACCATCTCCACGGTAAGCGGCTGTGGCTATAACGAGGCTTCCTATTGGTATATTCTCTTGTCTTCCTCCAGCAGACCCAACCCTTATGAAATAGGCTGCTCCTATTCTTGAAAGTTCCTCAACGGCAATGGAGGCAGATGGCCCTCCTATACCAGTGGAGCAGACGCTCACAGTTATTCCATCCAGCTTTCCCGTGAAAACCACGAATTCACGATTAGAAGCGATTTGTTTTACACTTTCCAAGCGTTCAGCGATCCTTCGGGCTCTTCCAGGATCTCCAGGGATCAAAACGTATCTTCCGACATCCCCTTTCCTGCATCTTATATGTTTCTGAATTTCACTCATGCATGATCACTCCTCTTTCGGAAAGGCAAGGCAATTTTCAGGATCTACCTTCAAGAAAACAGCTTCCCTCTCTTGCCATTTGGCATTTTCTACAGGAATCTCTACTTTCAAATACCCAACATTCGGGACCTTCACGACATACAGTATATTATCTCCTTGGAATATCCTGGACACGATCTCTCCTTTCAGAGAATTTGTGCCTCTACTTTCCAAAATCTCGAAATTTTTGGGTCTTGCAACCAGGATCACCTTCATCCCCAGCGATGATCTATTCATACTTCTAGCTCTTAAAGTCGTGTCCCCCACTCTCACTGTTATCAAATTAACGCCAACATCCACGACCTCCCCTTCAACGAAATCCTGGAATCCCACAAATCTTGCCACGAACAGTGTTTTAGGATTTAAGAAAAGATTTTCAGGTGTATCGAACTGTTCTATTCTTCCCCGGTTCATAACGGCCACTCTATCTGATAGGGACAGAGCTTCCGCTTGATCGTGGGTGACGTATACGGTAGTTATCCCAAGTTCCTTCTGCATTCTCCTCAGTTCCGCTCTCATCTCAATTCTGAGTTTCGCATCGAGATTCGAAAGAGGTTCGTCCATCAAGAGAAGGTCAGGCTTTACAACTATAGCTCTTGCTATAGCTACTCTCTGTTGCTGTCCTCCCGATAATTGAGAAGGTAGTCTCTCTTCAAAACCTTTCAAGCCCACGAATTCAAGCACTTCGGAAACTTTCTTCTTTATTACATCTTTTGGAAACCTTCTTATCTTCAATCCGAAAGCCACATTTTCAAAGACGTTCAGATGAGGAAACAACGCATAATTCTGAAATACGAAACCTATATTCCTCCTGTTCGGTGGAATGTTGTTGTAAACCTTACCGTTTATGATAATTCTTCCCTTCTGGACTCTCAAAAATCCTGCTATGGCACGAAGCGTCGTGGTTTTACCGCAACCACTTGGACCCAATAATGACACGAATTCTCCTCTTCCTACATTTAGTGTCAGATCCTTTACGACAAATTCGTTTTTGTGGTAACCAACGGATACATTCTCGAGTTTCAAAAATGCCATTTCCATCCTCCTCGTTTCAGATCATCTTCGATACACCCAAAAGCTTCTGCATCACCAAAACCACTCCTAAAGTTATGAGAATCAAAAGAGTCGCAAGAGCGGCTATACTCGGATCGTAATAGTACTCCATGTACGTCATCATGACTATCGGAAGTGTACTGATACCCGGTCCTGTGAGAAACAGAGATATAGGGACGTTATTAAAGGATGTTATGAAAGTTAAAATAAAAGCGGATATGATACCAACGGTTATATTCGGCAGCACCACGTTTACGAACACTCTGAAGCGAGATGCTCCCAGACTTATAGCAGCTTCTTCTACAGAATGAGGAAGATTCAGTATGGAAGAACTTATTATTCGAACTGCAAAAGGAAGAACTATAGCGGTGTGCCCTATTAAAAGTGTGGTTCTTATCGAAAAGATTCCCATGATGATGAATATTCTAAGGAGTGCAAGACCTGCAACCATCTGAGGTATTATGACTGGTAATGTTGTTAGGATCTCGACGAATCTTTTGCCTGGAAAATCGAATCGCGCTAGAACGTACGCCACCGGTATTCCGAGTAGAAGGGCCAATAGAGATGCCAAAACTGCTAACCACAGACTTGTCTCAAAACTCCTTATGAACATTGGCATCGTTATTACCTTCTTGAACCAGTGGAGTGTAAACCCTTTAGGTGGAAAGGAAAGGACCTCGCTTTCACTGAACGAGGCTGCAAATATTATGATGAAGGGTCCTATGAGAAATAATATAGCTATTGCGAGCATTATGTATACGAAGATCTTTCCGCTCATCTTCTTCCCACCTTACCTATGAGCCTAAAGCCAGTGTTTATCAGGAGAGTGGTCAGGAACATCATAACAGCTATTGTTGTGGCCATATCCCAATCCAGAACTACTGCTGCTTTCTGGTAAAGGAGAGTACTCAACATGAGAACACGACTGCCACCGAGAATTGCTGGTGTCACATAAGCTGTGATGGAGCCTGTGAATACTAATGTTCCACCTGTTATTAAACCCTCGACACTGAGGGGAAACGTCACCCTCACAAACGTTTGAAACCCGGAGGCCCCAAGGCTTCTTGCTGCCAAGGATAGATCTTCAGGGATGTTTTCAAGGGCGCTGCTGATTGAGAGTATCATCATAGGCATGAACAGCTGAAGTAAACCTATTAAAACGGCTCCCTCAGTGTAGAGCATTCTAACGGGCTCTTCAATTATCCTTGTAGATAACAGGAAGTTGTTCAACAGTCCATATCGCCCAAGGACAGCAAGCCATGCGAAAGTTCTTGCTACAGGATTGGTCATGAGGGGTAGTACCATGAGTGTCATGAACACTGTTTTCAGCGTTCTATTGTTTATAGAAGCTATAGCCAAAGCCGTGGGGTAAGATATGATGATTGAAAGTCCTGTTACCCACAGACCTATGCGTATACTCCTCAAGTAAGCTGTTCGTGAAACGTGATCTTTGAAGAACACGAAATAGTTGAAGAATATTCCTTCTCCTTCAGAGCCGTATATACTATCGATCACAACCATCAAAAGGGGTACGAGAAAGAA
>QNAV01000090.1:0-5367 GCA_003641585.1 Thermotoga sp.
CACAGAGCAGCGGCAGCGGTCAGAGCCAGTGACATGTTAAAAGGGGAAGTAGACGATGACGAGAGAAATTACTTTTTGGGGATAGTTTTTCCACATGATGAACTCAGGATAATGGATTACAACAGAATTGTGAAGCACTCTATCGAAAAAAAGGAGCTTTTAAGAAGGCTTGAAAAGGATTTCGAGATAGAAAGAGTGTACGAGCGCCCTTACAGGCCAAAGAAAAAACACGAAATAGGTTTGTACGTGGGATCGGGTGAGTGGTACATCATGAAACCCTTGAATGTGCCTGAGGACACCTTATCGTCTCTGGACGTTGAAATACTGCAAAAAAAGGTTCTTTCTCCTATATTTGGAATAGAAGATCCAAGAACAGATGAAAGAATCGATTTCGTGGGAGGTATAAAGGGATTATGTATCCTTGAGAAGTTGGTTGACGAAGAGGGATGGGACTTCGCTTTCTCCATGTATCCAACAAGTGTGGAAGACCTTATGAAAATAGCTGATGAAGGAAAGATAATGCCACCCAAATCCACCTGGTTTGAACCAAAGCTGAAAAGTGGTTTTGTTGTTCATATAATGGGATGAACTTTTTCGGTGATAGATGAGTCTTATTAGGTCAGAAGGAGGTGGTAAAGTGTTCTTCCCACTCTTTGATCCAACGATCATCATACTGATTCCTGCATTTCTCTTTGCATTATGGGCTCAGATTCTCGTTTCAAGTACCTTCAGCAAATACTCCAAAATCAAGTCCACAACGGGCTACACTGGTTTCGAACTCGCAAGGAGATTACTTGAAAGTGCCGGTATATACGATGTCTCGATAGAATACATCTCTGGGAGGCTCACTGACCATTACGATCCCAGAACGAAAGTTGTAAGGCTCTCATCTGCGACTTACAACGATTTTTCCGTGGCATCGCTTGGAGTTGTCGCTCATGAAATAGGACATGCTATACAGCATGCCCAGAATTACGCACCCCTTGTCATAAGAAATGCCATGGCCCCTGTCGTCACTTTCGGTTCAAACCTTGCATGGATACTCTTTCTGATAGGACTCATATTCTCCTCACCTTTTCTAATAAAGCTTGGTATCATATTCTTTATCCTGGTTGTCATATTCACGCTCATAACGCTGCCTGTAGAGATCGATGCTAGCAGAAGAGCCTTGAAACTACTCAGAGAGAGTGTTCTCATGCCCGAAGAGGAATTGAGGGGTGTGAAGAAAGTTCTGACAGCAGCGGCCATGACTTACGTTGCCGCAGTTGCAACAGCTATTTTCCAGCTTCTGAGGATGATATTCATAGCCAGTATATTTGGTGATAGACAGTGAACACAAGAGAGATAGCAAGTAGAGTTTTAAGGATTTTTGAGAAAAAGAAAAGAATACCTGAAGATGAGGTTAGAAGGGCTCTGTCCCGAATGGATGAGAGGGACAGAGCCTTTTTCAAAGAATTGGTATGGGGAGTCGTGAGAAAGAGAAGACTCCTCGACTGGTACATCGATAGATTTTTGAGGAGAAAGGAAATACCTCCTGCAGTGAGAGTGCTGCTCAGAATGGGGGTTTACCAGATCCTTTTCATGAATTCTGTTCCCAACTATGCAGCGGTCAACGAAACTGTTGCTCTTGCTGAAAATAAGAACTTCAAGAGACTGATAAACGCTATTCTAAGAAAGGTGTCGAGCATGGAAATTGAAAAGCCGTCAGAATTGTCACTCAAGTATTCGCATCCGGAATGGCTTGTGAACTATTGGAAAAGCTTTTTGAAAGAAGAAATTGTTGAGGAAATTCTCAGATGGAACATGGTACCTTCTCCCATTGTTCTGAGGGTCAACACGTTAAAGATAACCAGAGAGGAATTGATGGAGATCTTGAGGGAAGAGGGACATAAGGTTTCAGAAACGCCCCATTCTCCCGTTGGTATCTGGATAAAAAAGCTCGGGAAATCACTCGATGACAGCAGAGTTCTATCGGAAGGCTTGGCCACCGTTCAGGGGGAATCATCCCAGATGGTTCCCTTCCTTATGGAGCTCGAATCAGGCCTTACGGTTCTCGATGTTTGCTCTTCCCCTGGTGGAAAAACCACCCACATAGCGGAGTTGATGAAAAATAAGGGAAAAATACTGGCTTTCGACATCTCCTTAGACAAAGTAGAGAAGGTTATAGAGAATGCGAAAAGACTCGGGATAGAGATTATAGACACGGGAGTCTTACCCGGTGAAAAGCTTTCAGAGATTGTAAAAGAAAAATTCGACAGGATTTTGCTGGATGTTCCCTGTACATCTTTAGGGACCATAAGAAAGAATCCAGATGTTATGTGGAGAGTTAAGAGATCGGATTTCAAAAAACTCTCAAAGCTTCAATATGAGCTCTTGTCCTCATCCTGGAAACTGCTCAAAGAAGGGGGAATACTGATATACAGTACCTGCACCGTTACCCTTGAAGAAAACGGGAAAATCGTGGAAAAATTCCTGACAGAACACGATGACGTGGAGGTTCTGGATGTAAACGGTGAGATTTCGGAATTCGGAATAGATGGAATATGGGATGGATACGGTTTTCTAATGCTGCCGGATGAGACGATAACACCTTTTTATGTATCCAAACTGAGAAAGATCGGTTGAATCCTGAAATCCCTTTCCCCCTTTTTTTCACGATCGGATTTGAAGAAAAGGGAATGAACATTCGTTGCTTTTATATCGAGTAAGAGCTGCTCTTCAAAGAGCTCTGGATCAACATCCATATTTCTTTCCTCATCCTTCAAAGCTTTTTCAAGAACTTTTCTATAAAGAGATACCGTTGATACGATGGGTAATTTTGAAGCCTTCTTCATTTTCGAAAGAAGATTCCTTCCAGATTCTGTGAAACCGAGTATTCTGAGATATTGAGGCCCTTTCTCGTTACTCCTCTCCACGAAGTCTTTTCTCATCTCAAAAAGCACGTACAGCATCAACCTTCTTATCCTGGTGAAAGTGAACCTCTTACTTTTGACCTTCTCCATGAATTCTCCTATGCTGCTAGAAATTCTTGAAAATCTGTAAAACCTCTCGTCAAGCCCTTCTGAAAACCCATACAATTTTGAGAAATCGTCTCTATCTTTCAACCTCATGATTCCTAAAAGAAGCTTTTCCATATCCTCAAGAAAGACAGGGCCTCTTCCTTCTTCGAGTTCTCTACGTATCACCTCGAAACTCTCCTCTGGTACGGATTCTCTCACCAGGTCCATCTTCCTCTCCCTTATGAGCTTCCTTATAGACGTGGCACTCGATAACCTTCCTTTAAACTCTTCTTCTTTGTAATCTGCTCCCACTCTTTTTATGGTATGAGGGGTTATGCTTGAGCCAAGATCCAGAATTGCTCTCACATACTCAAGGCCCAGTATATCGTTAGATCTTTCTATCAACCTCACTTTCTCTGGATCCATGATTTTCAACTCCTCAACGTACCTCATCAAAGCGTACTTCCTGGCGTTGGGGAACGAATATCCTTTTTTCAATTCCTCGTGAAGGAATTGGTTGTAAAGGTCAGGTTGTTCATGCAAGATTTCTGCTATCTTCTTCAAAAATTCAATATCGTTTGATTCACTTCCAAAAACGATGTCTGTAACAACACCTGTACCATCTAAAACCCCGATGGCTCCCCTCGCAAACCCTCCCGCATCTTGAATGGCGTAAACTGTTGGGAGCTCAAAAACAACATCCACTCCCATCTTGAGTGCGATCTCTGCTCTTGAGAATTTATCTATAATTGCTGGCTCTCCCCTCTGGCAAAAGTTTCCACTCATGACCGCGATGGTGTAATCGGGTTTTATCAATTCTTTAGCTTTTTGGAGGTGAAAGAGATGCCCGTTGTGAAAGGGGTTGTATTCCACAACTATCCCCAGAACTCTCATTACTTGACCAGTTCCCTCCTGAGGAGGGTAAGGTTCGTGACAAGGACGAGAAGGGTGAAAAGCGTGAAGAGTATCGAGATCAGCATGAAAGTTTTAGAATCCCCAGTACTTCCCAGGATCTCAACTCCCATCCACGCGAACCCATTCAGTATGATCCTGTAAACCTGGATGAACAGGGATATACCCGAAAACACAGCAGCGAGTGAAATGTGAATTGAAGGGTTATGACTCATAGATTTGGAGAGGGTGAAGAATCCCATGAAGAGTCCAGACATGGACAGAGAGGCTAGAGAGAACAGAAGCCATTTTGAAGCTGAGATCTTCAAATCCAAAATATCCCTGAACAGAGGGGCTATATGATATATCCCGAAGTAGACAGATGTTCCAAGGAGGCCAACAGTCATGACAACTATTCCTAGAAAAAGGATCGCATAGAGTTTCCCCATAGTCCCACCTCAACACTTCAATTTTCCAGATCATCTCCTTTTATGATCCTTCCAACACCCACATTTATGAAATACTCTTTATATTCGTCCTCAAACATCTTCCTCGTCGTATCACCTGAACAATGTGAGGCTCCAACGTAGCGTACTCCAAGCTTTTTGAAATCATTTATGATCTTCCTAATCTCATTTCTTGACTTCCCCATCAGGTGGAATCCTCCCATCACCAGTAGCACATCCTTACCAAGTAGATCTTTCGCTTTGGCTACGATATTCACGATACCAGGATGTGCACATCCGGTTATGACGATCAATCCCTTGTCTGTATTCACGATTAAAGATTGCTCCTTTATCCAAAACCCCATCTCACCAGTCGTGTAAACTCCTTTGCATATTTCAGCAGGCTCGTGAATTTCCACTACCTTTGCTCCCAATGATCGAACATCCTCTTTGAATCTCTTATCAAACGATTTCAATAGATGAACGGTGACATTTGAGTTTTCCCTGAGAAAACCAAAGAGTCCTCCAACATGGTCTCCATGAATATGAGAGAGGACTATGATATCGATGTTTTCAGGATGAATACCGAGTTTTTCCATGTTGTACAACAGGGTTGGCGCATCCCCACCCGTATCGAACAGAATGTTTTTTTCTGCACCTTCAATCACACAACTAAAACCCCATCCCGTTCTCAACCCTTCTTTGTACAGGTAGTTGTCGTACACCACAGTTATTTTCAGATTCTTCAAAAGTACTTCGGATGCCTGCATATCGATCCCTCCGCATGTCGTCACATTCTCATCCGTTCCAAAAGAGTAACTCACACAAGATATTAACATTATACCGATGAATATCAACATTTTGCACATAACCATTCCTTCTCATCCCCTTTTCTTCGCACACATTCTCAAAGCACCTGGTATCGGATTACCCCCTGGAACTCTTTGCATGTACTCTCTGTACGAATCCCCAAACTTTTCCAGATTTTCCTTCTCTTCCTCCACCATCGCGAGGTGAAGAAGTAACATCAA
>QNAV01000091.1:0-5350 GCA_003641585.1 Thermotoga sp.
ATCTTTCCCTCATATTTTCCCCTATGCTATCATAACATTTTAGGAGGGGATGATTTTGAAAAAAGCTGTGATAATTACCATAGGGAGCGAGCTGCTAAAAGGAATTATTTTGGATAGAAACTCGAAATATCTGTGCGATCAGCTCAAAAAATTAGGATACGATGTTGTGAAGACTGTCTCAGTCGGCGATGATATCGACAGCATTGTCAGGGAAGTCAGAAGAGCCATAGAAGAAGCTGATCTCGTCGTTACATCCGGAGGGCTGGGGCCAACGAAGGATGATAAGACTAGAGAAGGAATCGCTGTAGCTCTCAACAAGAAGCTGATAATGGATCATGACTTGAAATCTAGAATAGAAAAGAGGGTTAGGGAATTCTACAGTGGAAAGATCCCTGGAAACATATCAAAACAGGCTGAAGTTATAGAAGGAGCCGAAGTTCTGGAAAACACTGTCGGGAGTGCTCCTGGCCAGCTCGTAAATGTTGAAAACAAAGCTGTTCTGATACTTCCAGGTCCTCCCAGAGAACTGATTCCCATGTTCGAAGCGGTGAAAGAGAAATTGAGAACGGAAAATGCTTTCTACGAAAGAACCATGAGCTTTTACGGTATTCCAGAAGCGAAGTTGGAAGAGGAACTGAAGGATATCCTATATTCTCAGAAGGATGTGGAGATCGCTACAATGGTTGATCATGTTCATGGTGTTAAATTGAGGCTAACAACAGATTTTGAGAAAAAAGAGCAGCTCGATGGAATGATGGAGAAGATAATGGGGAGATTGGGAAGATACGTTTACGGATTCGATGATGAGACGATGGAGGAGAGTGTTTTCAAACTTTTGAAGAAAGAGAACAAGAAGATAGCTTTCGCCGAGTCTTGTACCGGAGGGTTGATTTCCTCACATCTTGTGAACGTTCCGGGCTCTTCTGAAGTGTTCGTTGGGGCGGTTGTAGCATACAGTAACGATTTGAAAGAAAGGATATTGGGTGTATCCAGAGAAACTCTGATGAAATACGGTGCGGTCAGTGAAAAATGTGTCAGGGAAATGAGCGAAGGCCTGCATCGATTGACGAAAGCGGATCTGTGTCTTTCCGTATCGGGAATAGCGGGACCGACAGGAGGTACACCTGAGAAACCAGTTGGGACCGTTTTTCTGGATCTCTACGATGGAAAGAGCCACTACACAAAGAGGGAATTTTTCAAAGGTAACAGAAATGTGATAAGATTAAAAACGTCTGTGAACGCTCTGAACATGGTGAGAGAGTATCTTATAGGATTTGGGGAGTGATAGGTATGATGAAGGAGGAATACCTAAGTGTTTTTGTAGACGAAAGTAGAGAAACTCTCCAGAGTTTAAATGATAATCTTCTGAAACTGGAAAGCAGCCCAGAAGATATGGAAACGGTCAATGAGGTCTTCAGATTGTTGCATACCCTGAAAGGTATGGCAGGAACCATGGGTTTTGAGAATATGATGAAATTATGCCATAAAATGGAAAACGTTCTGGACAATGTGAGAGGCGGCAATGTTAAGCTCACAGAAAGCTTGATGGACAAGCTGTTTACAGGTGTTGATATCGTTGAAAGGATGGTTAACAACATCGTCGAATCCGGAAACGATGTGTTGGAAGATATCGATGTCGATTCGATCGTTCGATCTTTTGACGAAATCCAAGGAACTGAGACAGAAACTGAATCTGAAAAAACTGAGGAGAAAAAAGAAGAAAAACCCGAGAAAATGGAAGGAATACCGATAGAGGTGGAGGAGCCTGTGAGAAATGTGGTTGAAAAAGCTATCGGTGAAGGTTTCAATTCTTACTATATAAAAGTCACTCTGAAAGAAGGAACACAACTGAAATCTGCTAGGATGTACCTGGTTTTCCACAAGATCGAGGAAATGGGTGGAGAGATCGTTAAAACGGTGCCACCCGTTGAAGACATAGAAGAAGAGAAGTTCGATCTGGATGTGGATATGATCGTTATAATAAAGAAAGATAAAGAAGATTTGGTACGAGCCATCACCAGTATATCAGATATAGATAGAGTTATCATAAAAGACTTCTTACCTAAAACACCTTCTGTTAAGGAAAAACCGGAAGAGGTCAAAGAAGAGGTAAAGATTGAGGAAAAGACTGTTGAAGAGAGAAAAACAAAGAAAAAACTCACTCAGACGGTTAGGGTCGATATAGACAAGTTGGACACCTTGATGAACCTCATGGGAGAATTGGTCATAGCAAGAAGCAGAATCGTCGATACCTTGAAAAAGTACAATATAAAGGAAGTCGATGAGAGTCTAGCGCAACTCAGCAGGATCACTCTAGACCTTCAAAACATTGTGATGAAGGTGAGGATGGTTCCCATAGCATTCGTTTTCAACAGGTTCCCAAGAATGGTCAGGGATCTCTCCAAGAAAATGGGAAAAGAGGTCAACTTCATAATTAAAGGTGAGGAAACAGAACTTGATAGAACATTTGTCGAAGAGATAGGAGAGCCCATTCTCCATCTTTTGAGGAACGCTATAGATCATGGAATAGAATCCAAAGAAGAGAGGATAGCGAAGGGAAAACCACCCATTGGAACGATAGTTCTTTCTGCAAGGCACGAAGGAAACAACGTCGTCATAGAGGTCCAAGACGATGGAAGGGGGATGGATAGGGATAAGATCGTGAAGAGGGCTATAGAGATGGGACTGATAGATGAGCTCAAGGCTTCTACACTGCCAGATGAGAGGGTCTTTGAATTTCTCTTCACACCTGGCTTCTCGACGAAAGAAGATGTGAGTGAGGTCTCCGGAAGGGGAGTTGGAATGGACGTTGTAAAGAATGTCGTTGAATCCCTGAATGGGAGCGTGAGCATAGAGAGCCAAAAGGATGTTGGAACGAAGGTAACGATCAGGCTTCCTCTCACCCTAGCCATAATTCAGGCTCTTCTTGTGAAAGTCAACAACTACGTTTATGCCATACCGATAGCCAACATAGACAGCACTTTAATGGTATCCAAAGACGATATTCAGACAGTCCAGGATAAGGAAGTCATTGTCATAAGGGGAGAGGTGATCCCAATATACAAATTGTGGGAGGTTCTTGAGATACCCCATGAAACTGAGGGAGGAGCGATGAATACGGTTATAATAAGAATTGGCAACAGAAAGTACGGACTCGTGGTTGACAAACTGTTGGGACAAGAAGACATAGTTATCAAATCTCTGGGCAAGATATTCTCCGATGTCAAAGAATTCAGTGGAGCCGCTATTCTAGGTGATGGTAGTATCGCCTTGATCCTTGACATATCCAGTATTGGCTGAAGGGGGGATGAACTTGGATACAGCAGTTGAGGAATTCGAAGTTCTGAGTTTCAGGCTTGGTGATCAGGATATGGCTTTTGATGTTGAAAACGTGGAGATGGTGATAGAGACTCCTCAGATAACCCGTGTTCCAAAATCAAAAAATGTTATTGAAGGAATAATAAATCTGAGAGGAAAGATAGTGGCTGTCGCCAATCTCCCTAAGATACTGGATCTTGATGTGGATGTCGAGAAACTGAAAAGTGTCATTATAATGAATGTGGGCGATGTGGAAATAGGCTTCCTTGTAGAAGAAGTAAATGGTGTTATGAGAGTTACTGAAGATGAATACGACAGAAACGTCGTTTCGGAGAAATTCGGAAAGAAATCGAAAGGTTTGATTAAAAAAGATGAGAACGATCTGGTCGTTTATCTAGATGTCAACGAAATAGTATCCGAGATAGTATCTGCTGGGACTTGAAGGGGGTATGAGGAATGGGAAAGAAGGTATTAATAGTCGATGATGCCGCTTTCATGAGGATGCTTCTAAAGGATATCGTCACGAAAGCCGGTTTCGAAGTCGTGGGGGAAGCAGCAAACGGTGTTGAAGCTGTTGAGAAATACAAGGAACTGAAACCAGATATTGTCACCATGGACATAACGATGCCGGAAATGAATGGCATAGAAGCTGTGAAGAAGATTAAAGAGATAGATCCGAATGCTAGGATAATCATGTGTAGTGCTATGGGGCAGCAGGCGATGGTCATAGAAGCGATCCAGGCGGGAGCTAGAGATTTCATAGTCAAACCCTTTCAACCTTCAAGAGTTATAGAAGCCCTTCAAAAGCTTGCCAAGGAGTGAGTGATATCGGGGCGTTCATACTTCAGTTCTCGATAGCTCTTGGGATACTTATTGGTGTGCTTCTTCTCGTTTATTTTTTTGTCATGAAGAGATTTCCAAGGGCATTTGGAGGAAAACATATAGCGATCTTGGAAAGGAGGTACATAGATAGATTCTCGTCTATAGTATTGGTAAGGATCATGGATGAATACTATTTCATACTGGTTACGCAATCTGGTGGTACTGTTCTTAAGAAATTGAAGGCGGAAGAGATATCTGAGGAGGATTTTTCTTCTGTCTTCTTCAAAAAGTTAGGCAGAAAGGAAAAGGGAGAATGAAAAAGATCTTTCTAATATTACTGTTTGTATTTTTGACTGTTCAAACCTTTTCCCAAGAAAAAATTCCCCTTCCTTCTATATCGATTGGTATAAAACCAGTTGAAGAACCGAGAGAGCTGGTTACAACGTTGGAGATTCTCCTTATATTGACTGTTCTGGCGCTAGCACCAAGCATCTTAGTACTTTTTACATCATTCACCAGGATTATCGTTGTCTTCTCCTTCCTGAGAAACGCTCTTGGAACAAGACAAGCTCCTCCAAATCAAGTTTTAATAGGACTTGCTCTTTTCCTAACATTTCTCATAATGCAACCCGTCTGGTCCGATATATACAACAACGCCATAACGCCATATCTTAAAAAAGAGATAGGATACGATGTGATGTTTTCAAAAATCATGGCTCGTGTGAGGGAATTCATGATAGGAGAGCTCAAAAACCATCATAATGAGGATAACGTTTTTCTCCTCGCAAAAAATGTGGGACTGGAGATAGAAAATCTAGATCAAGCACCGAATTCCGTTCTCATACCGGCTTTCGTTCTAGGAGAGCTGGAGATCGCCTTCAAAATGGGGGTGGTTCTCTATATTCCCTTCATAGTGATAGATATGGTGGTTGCAAGTATTCTGCTCTCCATGGGTATGATCATGATACCACCTATATTTATATCTCTACCTTTCAAGATACTGGTCTTCGTGCTAGCAAATGGATGGGATCTGTTGATAGAAGGTTTGATAAAGAGTTTTGCGAGGTGATATCTTGACTGTTGAAGTTTTCATAGATGTCGTCAGAGAAGGTATAAGCACGCTTATTACCATAATAATTCCTCCTCTTCTCGTCAGCCTTGCTGTCGGCTTGGTGATAAGTATATTTCAAGCTGTCACACAGATACACGA
>QNAV01000092.1:0-5230 GCA_003641585.1 Thermotoga sp.
CCGGAGATCGGTAAGAACTCTATTCCCCAGCACACCTGCCCTGTGTACTTTCCAAACATGGGTATGAATTCTCTCTTTCCGAACATGAATTCCTTCCGATTCTCTTTCCTCGATTCCTCATAAACTGATTGGTTCTTCTTCCCTTTGAGATACTTATTCCCTCGAAAAGGCAAGTTCTAGGGTAACATATCGTGGATTCATAAATTGGAAGGCCAGGAGATGGTGTATTCCAGAAAAGCCCGTCTCATCAAAACTCATATCCTCCGACATCCTTGGGCCGAACACGTATCCTCCCAAGATTTCATATCCCTATCCACAAATGAATAGTTGGTTATCTAAGAATTTTAATATCATCTTTTACCAAAACATAGATTCCTTGAAGTACCAAAATATCACCTTCTTTTACAATTTTATCATATTGTGTTATCATCATATCAGCATAACTCATAAAAGATACACTTAAGTAGGAGGGAAAGACATGGATAAAGAATATCCTGTCCCTTTATATTACAGGATATACGCTGATCTCAAAGAAAAAATAGCAGAAGGAGTTTCAAACCCGGTGACAGAATACCTTCCGAGAAGGAGCTGTGCAAAATTTACGGGGTAAGTAGGCTGACTATAAGGAGAGCTCTGGAAGAGCTGAGGAGAGAAGGGATAATAGAAAGAACCAAGGGAAGGGGTACTTTCATAACGGGATCAAAGAAGGAAGAACAACTGACCGTGCTAAGAGGGTTCACAGATGAGGCCAGGAATAAAGGGTATAGAGTGAGGTCAAAGGTTCTGGAGAACAAGTTAATAGAAGTTCCAGTGGAGGCGAGGGATGCCTTCAAGCTCGAACCGAAAACATTGGTTGTACTTCTCAAAAGGTTGAGATATATAAACGATGAACCGGTTGCTATAGAATGGGCATATCTCAACCCGAATGTCAGTGTGAAGATTTTGAACGTCCTGAAGGAAGACATGTCCCGAAGATCGCTGTACGAGTTTCTTCGAGAAGAAGTCGGATTGGTCTTGAGCAGAGCAATAGAAGTCCTGGAAATAGTGGATTTAACAGAGGAGGATGCCAGGTTACTAGAAGTTCCACAAAAATCCTGTGCTGTCTTGAGAAAGAGATTCACATATACATCTAAAAATGAATGCGTGGAATACGTTTTGTCTCTCTACAGGAGTGATAAGTTCAGGTTCAAAATAGAGCTGAGAAGTGGAGGGATCATGAGAAAGTGATAAAAATGGATGAAGTTCTCCTTTCAAGGAAAGAGATATCCCTTTGGGATAATGTCTCAAATTATATTGAGAATATCGAAAGTGGAGAGGGTTTCAGGGGAAAGTTTTAAAGACTTCTGCGAGGAAAATATATTCAGGCCTTTTAGGTGGAAAGACAAAGTGATCTCGAGGATAATATTTGAAAGATTCATGAAAATGGAGGTGAGAATGGGGGGAGATAGGTGGTAATGGAGCATCACCTGGAACCTTCGGTCATGATGGTTTCACAGGAACCTCCTTTGGACCGATCCAGAGAAAGGAATCGTGGTTGTCTTTCTAACCAGCAGAACGTACGTCGAGAGAAAGAAAACAGTAAGGAATATGAAACGTATACGTATAAGGCTTCACAACGTTATCCTTCTTCTTTTAAGGGATGTACGGTCCAGGTTTTTTCATCTTCTGGCTCGTTATTTCCGCGGATACTTTCAAAGCTTCTCGAGGATCCCTGGTCTCCCTCACCGCAAGGTAAGTTGCTACACATGTATCACCTCTTCCCGTTCTACCTTCTATGGTCCATCCTGAGAACGATTCATGGTACAACTTTTCATCAATGTAGAGGAAAACACCGTCTTTGTATGTTAGAATAACTTCACGTGGTCCCATGGCGTGTACAGTTCTTAAGGCTTTTTCAGGATCCTCCTCTCCCGTAAGTACTTTTGCTTCATTTATATCCATTTTGAAAACGTCTATCATCCTTAGAGTATCCTTAGCCTTTTCCCACTCTTTGTAATACATGTTTCCGGCATCATCCACGTTTCTTAAAAAACCCTGGGCGTCTGTTGATAGAACTTCACACTTTTCTCTGAGGATCCCAAACAACTCTTCCGGGAATTCCCCCTTCCAAAGGGGTGAAACATGAATCACCTTCGATGAGATGTTTTCTATATCTTCCTTCTGAAAAGGAAGAGCCCTTGATATCATTCTACTTTCCCTATCATCAGGGTTATCCGTTGGATAAACGTTCTTTATACTAGTCGTTGAAGGAGAATTCAACCACACAAGTTTTATTCCCTTCTCTTCGAATAGAGAGAATAAAGGCTTATCATCCATGTTTCCCTTCGTCACGACCTTAACCTCATCTGCGAAAGCCTTCGCGGGGAAAGCACCGTAAAAAACCCCACCACCTGGAACAATGGTTTCTCTTCCTTTTCTAACGTTCACATCCTTTGAAACGTGCCCTATGAAGGTTATCAAGAACTCACCCCCTTTTTTGAAAATGATAAAATTTCGATGTCGTTGTTTCTGCAAACTTCTTCTAACACTTTTGCAACTCCACAGCCACCTTTTCGATTAAGATACTGCGTCTATACTTTAACATCCATGCAAGATAATAGTTTGGATTACTCCAACGTGTTTTTCTTATCCGCATACCTCCCACCGTATACAATGTTAACACGCATCCTGATTCTTTGTAAGCGCTTTACTCTCCCCATGAAGATGAAATTTGGGAAAGCTCACGTTCATGTTGCCTGGAAGAACATTCGAGGAGATGTCGAAATACATGGAAGAGATAAAAGAGGACGGTTATTTGAAGTAGAATAAAAGATGTGGGGTAGAGGTATATAAAGCGTAGAGTATGGGAATAAAAGTGATGTTTGATAGCCGATGCTTGGTATTCGCCGCCGGTATTTGATATACGATGATCGATAACTGAATAGCAAACAGCGATGAATGAAACCGAATCATAGTATAAGGAGGGAAAAGTTATGAAAAAAACTGGTGTATTCAACTCGGGTATTTCAAAACTGATAGCGGAGATGGGACACACCGACAAACTGGCTGTTGTAGACCTTGGATTTCCCATTCCCAAAGAAGTTGAAACAATTGATATAGTACTCGATAGAGGGAAACCAGATCTTTTGGAAACTGTTGAAGTTATTCTGAGAGAGCTGAAGGTGGAAAAGATCCTGCTTTCGAGAGAGATGAAGGAGAAAAATCCTGAAACCCTTGAAAAACTGATTGAACTCATAAAGCAGAGGAATGGTGATGTGGAAGTGGAGTTTCTACCTCATGAGGATTTCAAAAAGGTTTCCAAAGGATGCAAGGGAATGGTGAGAACAGGGGCTGATAAACCTTATTCCAACGTCATACTTGTGAGTGGTGTTATATTCTAAAATCAAAATTGAAAACCCAGCACTTGTATCGAGGAATACAACACTTGCGAGGTGAAAATCCTCTCGCTTCAGTAAGAATAGGCAAGGACGCTTTTGCCACTGAACACCGGATTCCCTTCAAAAAATCATCCGTCGAATCAAGAACATCGTAAGCGATTATCTTTGGATTCATGATGATCTTCTCCCTATTTTCAGTTTGTTTTCCGGATGCCAAAAGAATCTCCCTCTGATTTTTTTGTATAAAATTTTTGAAGCCAAATATGCACCGAAGCAATTGACTATTAAGTCGTACATTGTGTCATCCAAACCACGTTGTGTGCTATACGAAAAGAGTTTGTCTGTGATAAATTCTGCAAATTCCCATAAAACACCAGAAAATACTCCAAGTAGAAAAGCAAGAAGAATAGCTCTAGGTTGTTCATCCCAAAATTTTGATTTTTTTGAAAGAGTATGGAAGAAAAACAATGTAATTACCAGTGAACCGTAAAAATGGAGTAATTTGTCCCAAAAAGAAAACCTTTCATAGAAATCCAGAAATTGACCGAAAAATGAGTGAAGAAGTATCGTCAGGTTCATAGAAAACTTTAGATTTTTAGGTAATCTCTGCTCTACAATTTTTTCATATATATTCGTGGAAGCGCATCCTGTTGTGAATATAAAATACCCAATTGCTTTAAGCATTTTAAGCTTCAAGAGCATTAAGATTGTGGGGATCAATAGAATCACTACGAATACAAGATTCACAAATTCAATGTGTAAAACCTCTTTTTTAACTGTTTCTACTGTAGCGATCTCCACTTTTTTCACTGATCATTCTCCTTTCAATGAAAAAGATAATTCTTCTTTCTTTGTTATAATTATACTACCAAAATTTTGTCTCAGCGCTGGTGATTGTATGGAAACATTTGAGCAAATTCTTGAGGCAACTGGAAAATACGGCTATGCCCTCATATTTCTTGGCACCTTTTTGATAGATAATTCTGGCGTACCTCTTTTCATAGTTGCGGCTGGAATTCTGGTTGCTCTAAAAAAATTAAATGGTTTTGTTTCTTTTTTTCTTATCTTTTTAGGATTGATAGCCTGGGATAATTTGCTATATTTTGCTGGAATTTGGCTGAACAAGTCTTTGAGCAAAAAAATTCAGAAAGAAAAGGTTAGTAACCGAGTTTTAGGAATATTAATGAAAGTGGTTGATACAGGTTATATAATATTTGAAAATAACGAAAAATTGTTTCTTTTTTTCTGCAAAATAATTCCTTGGATCGGCAAGATAGCACCCATTTTTGCAGGTTATGGTAATAGAAGGGCAACTTCACTTATATATTTTGCAATGGGAGATCTTTGGTATTGTTCTGCCTTTTATTTTGCAGCCTTATTAACAGGAACAACTGTTATTAAGTATTCAAAGCTAATAGGTTTGCTGGGATTTCTACTGTTTTTATTTTTGTATTACTTCAGCAGAAGTACCATAAGGAAAAAACTGGTAGAGTACAATAAATGCTGTAAAAATGAAAAAAGCCCCATATCCCGGTAGATTAATGGATACAGAAAAATATTTAATGTGAAACTAAAGTGAAGGAAAAGATTTCTGGTTAGAGCCATTTGAGGAATTAAAAGGCCGTGATCTTAGAGGGGTAAAGCCGATTATACCGGATGGACACAAGGGGATAAGGCCTGTGGCGGAAGAAGCTTTTTTAAGGGCGAGCTGACAGTAGGTATCAAACATCACCTGAGGAGAAATCTCGTCCCATTTGGAGGGTTGGGAGAAGGATGAGGGCAAAAGCCCTCATCCTTGTATGTCCAGATTCATTCCTGTGTAGATTTCGTTGGCTATTCTCACCAATTTCATC
>QNAV01000093.1:0-5229 GCA_003641585.1 Thermotoga sp.
AAAAATGAGGACTTTGTGATAGCATCGAAAGTTCTAGGGGCTTCCAATCTTCGAGTCATTTTTCACCATATTCTTCCAAACATAGTTCCTTCTCTGATAATATACTCTTCACTGAATTTTGCAGGAGCCGTTATAAGTGAAGCGACCCTGAGCTTTCTGGGGCTTGGTATACAGCCTCCAACACCTTCTTGGGGAAGTATGTTGAGCGAAGCTAAAGATTTTCTTCAAATTGCCCCTCATATGGCGATATTTCCCGGACTTGCCATTTTGCTAACGTGTCTTGGGTTCAATTTACTTGGAGATGGTCTGAGGGATGCGTTGGATCCCAGATTGAGAACGTAAGGGGGGGTAAAATGAAAGAAAAGATAATGGAAACTGTGGATAGGATGAGAGGAAAACTCATCGAAATGGCAAGAAAAATCTTTGAATACGCAGAGGTAGCTTTCCAAGAGAAAAAATCATCGAAACTTCTTGCTGATTTCCTCGAAAAAGAATGTTTTGAAGTTAAGAGAAACGTAGCAGGACTTGAAACAGCATTTGTTGCGAAATGTGGCTCTAGCTTCCCTGTCATAGCACTTCTTGCAGAGTACGATGCTTTACCAGGGCTTGGTCATGCCTGTGGTCATAACATGATAGGAGTCATCAGTGCGGGTGCAGGGGCTGCACTCAAAAAAGCAGGCGTTCTGGACGAATACGAAGGGACTATCCTCGTTGTGGGATCACCTGCTGAGGAGAAAGGAGCTGGAAAGAGAATACTGATAGAAAACGGTGTTTTTAAGGGTGTGGATGTTGCCATGATGATACATCCAGCGTCGTTCACAACTGGTTTTGATATATCTTATGCTTTGAAAGTTTATAAAGTGGAGTTTTTCGGGAAACCATCACATGCAGCTGCAGATCCTGAAAAAGGAATCAACGCTTTGGATTCCATGATACAACTTTTTTCTGGGATAGGGCTTATGAGGCAGCAGTTACCAGAGAAGGTCAGAATACATGGAATAATTACCAACGGTGGACAAGCTCCGAACATAATACCAGAGTACACATCTGCTGAGATAATCGTAAGGGCTCTTAATAAAGACATATTAGAAAGAATTACTGATAAGTTCAAAAAACTTGTGGAAGGATCGGCGTTGATGACTGGCTGTAGATACAACATTGAAGAGCTGGAGTCTATGAACGAAGTCTTCGTAAACGTACCACTTGCCAAAGCTTTAGAAAAGAACTTCGAGATAGTTGGGGAAGAGGTTGTGGAAAGGACTTACGAGCAAGGAGTAGGTTCAACTGACATGGGTGATGTAACACAGGTCGTTCCCGGAATACATGCCTATGTGAACATAACTGGTGGTAAGTATGTCCCAGCACATACACATGAATTTGCTGAATTTGCCAACTCAGAAGAAGGGTATGAAGCTATGATAAGGGCTGTGAAAGCCCTTGCGATGACCTGTTACGATATTTTCTCCTCAAAAGATCTTTTGAACGAAATAAAAGACTACTTCGGGAGGGGAAAAGAACTTGGCACTTCTTGAGGTTAAAGATCTTGTGGTTGAGTTTTCCCTGCCTGAAGGAAAGATAAGAGCACCCGATGGTATAAGCTTTGAGGTTGAGCGCGAAGAAGTTTTGGGGATAGTCGGAGAAAGCGGTAGCGGAAAGAGCGCAACTGCCCTTGCGATAATGGGGCTTGTTCCTTCCCCTCCTGGAAGGTTAGTGAGTGGAAAAATTCTTTTCGAAGGGAAAGATGTGTCTAGGAACATCCATGAACTCAGGGGAAAAGAGATCTCCATGGTTTTCCAGAATCCCTTGAATTCTTTGAACCCTTCGTTGAAAATAGGTGTTCAACTGATGGAAGTGCTTCAAGAGCATCTCAATATGAATGAGAAAGAAGCATGGAACAGAAGCGTAGAGGTTTTGAAAATGATGGGAATACCAGATCCTGAAACGATGATGAACAGGTACCCCTTTGAGTTCAGCGGCGGTATGAGGCAGAGGGTTATGATTGCCATGGCAATGTTGTGTGAGCCGAAACTTCTAATAGCCGATGAACCGACGACAGCTTTAGATGTGACAATTCAAGCACAGATCTTGAAACTCTTCAGAAAATTGAAGGAATCCTCAAAAGCATCCATCATATTCATATCTCACGATTTGAGTGTTATTGCGCAAATTGCAGACCGCGTCGTGGTTATGTATGCAGGAAAAATTGTTGAAAAGGCGAAAATCAATGATATCTTCGAACACCCCCTTCATCCTTACACCAAAGGTCTTTTGAAATCTATACCATCTTTCTACAAAAAGAGAAAAAGTAGATTCCATTCTATTCCGGGAAACGTTCCCAATCTCATGAATCCACCAAAAGGTTGCAGATTTCATCCACGATGTTCTGATGCCCTTACGCTGTGCCAGGAGAAGGAGCCTCCATTTTTTAAAGTGAACGGGTCCTATGTCAGCTGCTGGCTCTATCGAAGAGGAGCTGATCCTGCATGAAACTCCTGGAGATCAAGGATCTAAAGGTCTACTTTCCGATAAAAGATAAACTTTTTGGAAAACCTGAAAAATTCATAAAGGCGGTGAACGGTGTTTCCTTCCACGTTAAGAAGGGAGAAACCTTCGGGATCGTTGGAGAGAGTGGTAGCGGGAAATCCACAATCGCAATGACCATACTCGGGATTCATAAAAAAGCAGGGGGAGAAATCGTTTTTAAAGGTAAAACTATCGAAAGCAAAGAAGATTTCAAATTCCTTAGAAAGAAAGTACAAATCGTGCTCCAAGATCCTGAAGCTTCCCTGGATCCTAGAAAGAAAATAAAGTACATTGTGAGGGAAGGGTTGGATATATACAAAATCGCCACAAAGGATGAAAGGAACAAGAGAGTAAAAGAGGTCATATTAAAAGTTGGGTTGACAGAAGAGGTTTTGAATAAATATCCACACGAACTTTCTGGCGGTCAGAAGCAGAGAGTCAGCATCGCGAGAGCTTTAGTATTGGAGCCAGAACTCCTCATACTGGATGAACCAACATCATCGCTAGATGTATCTGTCCAAGCTCAGATATTGAACTTGTTGATGGATCTTCAAGAAAGACTGGCCCTAACTTACATATTCATCAGCCACGATCTGAAAGTCGTAGAACACATAGCCGATAGAGTCATGATAATGTACCTTGGGAAAATAATGGAGATGGGATCAGCTCAGGACATTCTCTTGGAGCCTCTTCATCCTTACACGAAAGCTCTCCTCTCGTCGGTACCGCTCCCAGATCCAAAGAGAAGGAAGGACGAGGAGGTATTCGAAGGAGAAGTGCCGAGTCCATTGGATCCACCTCGAGGTTGCCCTTTCAAGACTAGATGCAAGTACGCAATGAATATATGTGATGAACCGCCAAAACCCGTGAGGATGAACGATCGTTTGATATTCTGTCATCTATACAAGGAGGGATGAAGATGCTAAACGATGTTGCCTTCATCTACGATCTTCTGGATGATCCGAGTGTGAATGGATCAGATATCAGGAAAGTCTTTGAAAGATACGATGTAGACGTTCATGTGAAAATTATAAAGGGTGAAAAAGGGAAAACGGATGTGATCACAATAAGAATACCTGGCAAGGGTAAAGAAAACGTTTTGGGTATCATAGGACAGCTTGGGGGAGTTGGAGCAAGGCCCAACTTCATTGGTTTAGTCAGTGACGGTGATGGAGCTGTGGTTGCACTCGCGAGTGCTTTGAAGCTAGCGAAGATGAGGCAAAGAGGGGATATCCTCGAAAGTGATGTCATAGTTGCAACTCATGTTTGCCCTAACGCTCCTGTAGAGCCTCATGAACCGGTTCCATTCATGGGATCTCCTGTGGGGGTTAAAGAAGTCCTCAGAGAGATGATAACAAGTGATATGAAAGCCATACTGTCGATAGATACAACAAGGGGAAACAGAATAATAAACGTTAAGGGTTTTGCCATCTCTCCAACTGTGAAAGAAGGTTACATACTGAAACCATCGGATGACCTTCTAGATATATACGAGAGAGTTTGCGGGAAGCTACCAGTTGTTCTTCCGATAACAATGCAGGATGTAACACCATATGGAAATGGGATACATCATATAAACAGTATAATGCAACCAGCAACGATAACCAAGAGCCCAGTTGTTGGAATCGCTATAACATCGGAAGTTCCTGTTCCGGGATGTGCAACAGGTACATCAAGTCCCACCGATCTTGAGCCTGCGGTTAGATTCTGTGTTGAGGTTGCAAAAAGCTTCACATCTGGTGAATGCAGATTTTACGATCATGATGAATTCGAAAGACTGGTGAAACTTTATGGTTCCATGCTGAAACTTGTGGGAATGGAGGAATGATCATGAGGGATATTAAAGATATTGGGAGAAAGCTCAGAGAAGTTAGAAAATCAAAAGGGATCAAACTCAAAGATCTGGCCAAGGAAATCGGTGTAACACCGAGTCTCATAAGCCAGATAGAGCATGGGAAGGTTTCTCCTTCTTTGAGCACTTTAAAGAAAATATTGGATGCTCTCGGAGAAACTCTGGTCTCGATTTTCCAGGAAGAAACCATAAAGGAGGAAGCAAAGTACGTTGTTAGAAGAAAAGAGAGAACGAACATAATAGTTTCGGAAGCTCTTCGATATGAGTTGCTTTCGACGAAAAACAACATTCTGGCCTTGTTCATGGTCTACTTGAAACCGGGAGAGGGAAGTGGAAAAGATTTCTACTCTCACGAAGGGCTCGAAGCAGGAATAATACTTCAGGGTAAAATGGAGATAACCGTCGGCGACAAGGTTTTCGTATTGGAAGAAGGAGATAGCATAACTTATCCATGTAACCTTCCTCACAAGTGGCGTAATATAGGTGATAAAGAAGCGATAGGTATATGGGTGGTGAGTCCACCAACATTTTGATAAAAAACCTCGGTTCTGACCTCGGAAGATTTGATTTTGCTAACATTTCACTTGTTGACCCACTCCCAATCCTCTGGGGGGGGATAGGAATCTTATTGACTCAAGACCAGCTTCCACGGGCTAATGCCCGGATCACACAGGGTGGGATGAACCTCACACCTACGACAGGGGCCAAATCCACTTCGACCGTAGCTGAAATACTTTGTTTATCGCTCCTCCCCCATCACGATGATACTCAAAAACGCAACTTGGACACTTAAAATTGCGGTTTGAAGGTTCGTGTTTGCAGCCGGACATTTCTGACACAACTTCAACCTTGAT